>NZ_JBJDRK010000096.1:0-8062 GCF_044987405.1 Microbacterium sp. ZW T2_14
GCTCTCCGGCGCCCTCGGGACTGCGTGGTGTCGGGGGTCTCGTCCGGCCTCGCCCGCCACCTCGGGTGGCCGGTATGGCTCGTGCGTGCCGCGTTCGTCGCCCTGGCGTTCGTCTCGGGCGCCGGCGTCCTGCTGTACGCGTGGCTCTGGCTCTTCATGCCCTGGGACGACGTCGGAACCGCGACCGGGCGCGCCACCGCGCCCGTTGCAGCGCCCGTCGTGCAGATGCCGACGCGGCGGGCGCCGGTGGCGTGGATCCTGGCTGCCGCATCGATGGTCGCGACGGTGGCGACCGTCGGGGCCATCGCCCTGTTCTCGGGGAACGGGATGGTGCAGGCGTCGGCACCCGGATGGACGGGCGGCGTGTTCGCCGCGACCGTGCTCGCGGTGGCGGCCGGCTCCTGGGCCACGCTGGTCGATCGGCGGGATCCGGCGCGGGGTCCGAGGCATGAGAACGTCGTGCGGGCGGTCGTGACCGTGGCGCTGATCGTGCTGCTGCTCGCCCTGCTGACCACCCTGCAGCAGGTTGGGGTCGCCGGGTTCGTCTACGCGCTGATGCCGCTGGTCGGGATCGCGCTGGTGTACTCCTCGATGCTGATCGACAAATGGCGGGAGCTTTCGGGGGAGCGCGTGCGGCGCATCCGCGAGGAGCAGCGCGCCGAGATGGCCGCGCATCTGCACGACTCGGTGCTGCAGACGCTCGCCCTCATTCAGAACCGCGCCGGCGCCTCGAGCGAGGTCGCGCGCCTCGCCCGCGCGCAAGAGCGTGAGCTGCGAGCGTGGCTGTACGACGGCGACGCCCCCGCCGACAGCGATCTCGCCACCGACCTCCGGGACTACGCGGCCGCGCTCGAGCTCGACTATCCCGTCCGCATCGACGTAGTCTCCGCCGGGCTGCCGGCGGAGCGCGCCAGTGGCGAGGTCGCAGCCGCGTCCCGCGAGGCGTTGCTGAACGCCGCACGCCATGCGGGAGGCGATGTGTCGGTGTACATCGAGGGCAACGCGAACGCCGTGGACGTCTACGTGCGCGACCGCGGCCCCGGATTCGACCTGCAGGACGTGCCGGACGACAGGCTCGGCATCCGTCAATCGATCCTCGGCCGTATGAGACGGGCGGGCGGATCGGCGACCGTCCGGCGCGGAGCCGGTGGAGGCACCGAGGTGCACCTCCGGTACGCGACAGCCGCATCGGAGGTGCGTCATGGCTGATGGCCGGGTCCGCGTGGCGATCGTCGACGACCATTCCATCTTCCGCTCCGGCCTGCGCGCCGACCTCGACGCCTCGATCGACGTCGTGGGCGAGGCGGCCGATGCCGCTGCCGCCGTCGCGATCATCGAGGCGACGCGTCCCGACGTCGTGCTGTTGGACGTCCACCTGCCGTCGGGGCAGGGGGCTGCCGCGTCCGGGCCGGACGCCGCCGGCGGCGAAGCGGTGATCCGTGCGGCCGGCCCGCTGGTGCCGACGACGCGATTCCTCGCACTGAGCGTGTCGGATGCGGCGGAGGACGTGGTGCGCGTCATCCGCGCCGGCGCACGCGGCTACATCACGAAGGGTTCGTCGGGCGCCGAGGTGAGCCGCGCGGTGCACGCCGTCGCCGAGGGCGACGCGGTCTTCTCGCCGCGCCTGGCCGGGTTCGTGCTCGACGCCTTCGGTGCGGCCGTCGGCGAGACCGCCGCGCGCGACGACGAGCTCGACCGGCTGTCGGCGCGGGAGCAGGAGGTCATGCGGTTGATCGCCCGCGGCTACGCCTACAAGGAGGTGGCCGCCGAGCTGTTCATCTCGATGAAGACGGTCGAGTCCCACGTGTCGGCGGTGCTGCGCAAGCTGCAGCTGTCGTCGCGGTACGAGCTGACCGCCTGGGCCTCGGAGCGGCGCCTGCTCTGAACCGCGTCCGCGGCCTTGGGGGCGTTCTCGCCTCTCGGAGAAGGTGAGGATCGCGCGACGTGGCCGGCATCTCTAGGCTCGGGACGTGCGCAGACCGCAGGGGAGCCCGACGCTCGGAGAGGTGCTCGGGGAGATCGTGCGCCGCGCCGCGGACGAGGTCGAGGCGACCCTGCCGGCCGCGGTCGCCGACGAGCCCGACGGTGTGCATCAGCACCGCGTGCGGGTGAGGCGCCTGCGCAGCGTGCTCGGCGGCTTCCGGGCTGCGCTCGACGCCCGCGCAGCCGAGCGCGTGCGCGTGGCCTACGCGGAGTGGGGGCGGGAGCTCGGCGTCGTGCGCGACATCGAGGTGCGCGCCGAGGTCGCCGGCGAGATGCTGGCGCGGGCGGGGATCGACGATCCAGATGTGCACCGACGGCTCGTCGGCAGCGAGCAGGAGGCGTATTCGGTGGCCCATCAGCGGCTGGTGGAGCTCGCAGCCTCTCCGCGCGCCGAGGAGCGCGCCCGCGTGCTGCGCGAGTTCGTCGATGAGGCGATACCCGTCGAGCCCGACCGCGGGGCCGCGGAGGTGCTGGCGGCTGCGGTGGCGAGACAGGCGCGTCGCGTCGAGAAGGCAGAGTCCCGCCTCGACGGCACGGATGCGCGCTACCACGCCCTCCGCAAGGCCGCACGTCGCCTGCGGTATGTGGCGGAATCCGTCGCGGACGCCGCTCCCGGGCTGGACACGAAGGAGATCGAGGCACTCGTCGAGGCCGGCGACGACATCCACGACGCTCTCGGGGCGCACCGCGACACCACGCTGCTCGCGCAGCGGGTGGAGCACGAGGCAGCCCTCGCCGGACGCGCGGGGGAGCTGTCGCACGCGTACGACAGGATCGCCGAGGTGGCCCGGGCCGAGGCGTCGGAACGCCTCGACGAGGTGCCGCAGGCGATGCGGCGACTGAAGGCTGCGGCATCCGGTCTTTCGTGAGAGAGGGCGGCTCCGTGGCTGCGGCGGGGCGAGCAGTGCGCCCGGCCGGTGTCGGCCGGGCGACCTAGACTTGGTGGGACATGACCGACGCCATTCCGACCGCGCCGGGCGCGGGTTCCGTTCGTCCGATCGTTCTCGACGCCGCCCACCCGATGGGCGCTGCGCCGCGCGCCGGCGCTCGCTCCGATGAGGACCTGCTCGACGGACTCAACCCCCAGCAGCGCGAGGCCGTGACCTATCGGGGGCAGGCGCTGCTGATCGTGGCCGGTGCCGGCTCAGGCAAGACCAGCGTGCTGACCCGGCGCATCGCGTCGTTGCTGCGCAATCGCGAGGCGTGGCCGAGTCAGATCCTCGCGATCACCTTCACGAACAAGGCCGCCGGCGAGATGCGGGAGCGCGTCGAGCACCTGGTGGGCGATTCGGCGCGCGGTATGTGGATCTCGACCTTCCACTCGGCGTGCGTGCGCATCCTCCGCCGCGAGGCCGAGCAGTTCGGCTTCACCAAGTCCTTCACGATCTACGACTCCGGCGACTCGCGCGCGCTCATCAAGCGGCTCGTCAAAGAGCACGAGGCCGATGCGTTCGGGCTCACTCCGGCGGCGACGCAGTCGAGGATCTCGAAGCTCAAGAACGAGCTGGCGGATGCCGAGTCCTACGCCCGCACGGCCAACATGAGCGATCCTGCCGAGCGGGTCTTCGTCGAGCTGTTCGCGGCCTACCAGCGGGAGCTGCAGCGGGCGAACGCGTTCGACTTCGACGACCTCATCGGGCAGACGGTGTTCCTCTTCCGCGCGTTCCCGCAGGTGGCCGACGTCTATCGCCGGCGGTTCCGGCATGTGCTCGTCGACGAATACCAGGACACCAACCACGCGCAGTACGCGCTGATCCACGAGCTGACCCGGCCACCAGGCTCGGATGCCGCGCCCCTGGCGGGCTCCGGCGGCATGATGATCTTCGAGGCCGAGCCGGCCGCCGAGGACGGGGCGTCGCTCACCGTCGTCGGCGACTCGGACCAGTCGATCTACGCGTTCCGCGGCGCCGACATCCGCAACATCAGCGAGTTCGAGAAGGACTATCCGGGCGCCAAGGTCGTGCTGCTCGAGCAGAACTACCGCTCGACGCAGAACATCCTCTCCGCCGCGAACGCCGTCATCAGCCACAACTTCGACCGCAAAGACAAGCGCCTGTGGACCGACGTCGGCGAGGGCGAGAAGATCATCGGCTTCACCGGCTACTCGCAGCACGACGAGGCGCAGTTCGTCGCCGACGAGATCGAGGCGCTCCGCCGGGCGGGGGTGGCCTACTCCCAGATCGCCGTCTTCTACCGCACCAACTCGCAGTCCCGTGCGCTGGAGGAGATCTTCATCCGCTCCGCCCTGCCGTACAAGATCATGGGCGGCACCAAGTTCTACGAGCGCGCCGAGATCAAGGACGCCCTCGCGTACCTCGTGGCGGTGGCCAATCCCGCCGACGAGATGGCGATGCGCCGCATCATCAACCGGCCGCGGCGCGGCATCGGCGACGTGACGATCGAGACGATCGCGCGCTACGCGGTGGACCAGCAGATCACGTTCCGCGATGCGCTGGCGAACTCGTCGGCGCTCGGCGTCGGACCCAAGATCCAGGCGGCCATCGCGCATCTGGACGCGGTCCTGGCCGAGGCATCCGAGATCATGCTGCCCGCCTCCGGCGAGCTGGCGCCGCCGACCGCGGTCGCCGACGGCCTGCAGCTGCTGCTCAACAAGAGCGGGTACTACGACGCGCTGCGCGCCAGCAAGGACGCGCAGGACGAAGCCCGCATCGAGAACCTCGACGAGATGGTGGCGGTGGCCCGCGAGTTCGCGCGCAACAACCCCGAGGGCACGCTGCTCGACTTCCTCACCGAGGTGGCGCTCGTGTCGGATGCCGACGACCTCGAGGACGCCTCGGGCTCGGTCTCGCTGATGACCCTGCACACCGCCAAGGGCCTCGAATACGACGCGGTGTTCGTCACCGGCGTCGAGGAGGACCTCATCCCGCATCGCATCTCGGCCGGGGAGCCGGGCGGTCCGCAGGAGGAGCGACGCCTCTTCTACGTCGGCATCACCCGCGCGCGGAAGCGCCTGTACCTCTCGCTCGCGATGACCCGCGCGCAGTTCGGCGAGGTGACGGTCGCGATGCCCAGCCGCTTCCTGCAGGAGATCCCGCTCGAGCTGCTGCACTGGCGGCAGTCGCCCGGCGACGTCAACTCCCGCGGCGGTACGCAGTCGCGCGCGCTGAACGCACGGCGCGGTGGCTTCGGCGGGTCGGGTTCCGGCTCGGGCAAGCGCTACGGCGACGACCTCGTGCCGCTCGCACGCCGAGAGCCGACCGGCAACCTCGAGCGCTTCGCGAACAAGATCCCCTCCAAGGTGCGCGACAACGGCGACATGGAGCTGGCGCCGGGCGACCGCATCCGTCACGAGGACTTCGGCGACGGGCGAGTGGATGCCGTCACCGGCGAGGGTGCCAAGCGCGTGGCGCACGTCCGCTTCGACACGGCCGGGCCGAAGAAGCTGCTGATCAAGATCGCGCCGATCTCGAAGCTCTGAGATGCCGAGGCCCTTGCTCTCGGGGCCGAGGCGGCCGCGATCGCTCAACGATCGGGATCGAGGGCTGTTCCGCGTTCGACGAGCAGATGGTGGTGGGCGAGGCGACGCAGGGCCAGCATGACCGGCTCGTACAGTGCCGTGCCGAGCACGGCGTAGGTGACGGCCGCGGCTCGTGACATGCCGGCGATCGGAGCGATCTCCTCCGCAGCGACCCGGCGCATCGCGTCGCCATAGCGACCGAGCACGGTGGGCGAAGCATCCAGTCCCGCCGCGTCCAGGGCATGCAGCGCTTCGTCGAGCTGAGCGACCGCGGTGAAGTCGGCGTCATAGGTGAGGCCGAGTTCGTCGATGGCCGCCCGGGCGCGCGGGTAGTCCTCGCGACCGCTGTCGACATAGGGAGGAAGCGCCCCGACGGCGCGGCCGAGGGTCTCGAGCGGGTCGTCGAGCGGGGCGTCGACGAGCGCCAGGACCTCGCGCACGCGGGCGAGCGGCAAGCCGCGAACGTCGGCGAGAGCGGCGATGAGCCGGAGCCGCGCGAGGTGCTCCTCGCCGTACTCGGCGCGCGTGGCCGAAACCGCCTCGCCGCGAGCCAGCATCCCCTCGCGGATGTAGAACTTCACGGTCGCGACGGGCACTCCGCTCCGCTCCGACAGCTCCGAGATCTTCATCGCGGCCCCTCTCCGGCTTGTGTTAGATACTATAGCTATCTAACATTGGAGAGCGGGACTATCCAACGCTCGATCACCAGGAGGAATCAATGGATCCGGTTCTCACGATCGTCGCCGGCGCGACGATCCTCACCGTCATCGGGATCATGGCGGGCGGCACGTTCCTGTTGCGGATCGCCTCACGCGGACTGCCCTTCAACGGCCTCCAGAAGAGCTTCTTCCGCGCGGGTCACGCCCACGCCGGCGTGCTCGTGCTGCTGGGGCTGGTGAGCCTGCTGCTCACCTCCGCCGCGGGTGCGGCGCTCGTCTGGCAATGGGCCTCGGTGGGGGTGCTGGCGAGCGCCATCCTCATCCCGGGCGGGTTCTTCCTCTCGGTGCTCGGACGCGACCCGCAACGCCCTGGACGGGCGATCGGGCTGCTGTGGGCCGGAGCCGTGGTGCTCGCGGCATCCCTTCTGGCTGTCGGCATCGGCGTCATCGCCGCCGGCGTCGCGGCGCTGGGGTGACCCTCCGCCGTTCCCGCGCGCGAGGGCCGAGTTTGCTGCGGCGGACCGCGGTCAGGGCGGCGGGTTAGGCTCGCACAATGGCCTTGTTCTCGCGCCGTCCGAAGAAGCCCGCCGAGCCCTCCGAGCCGTCGTCCGTGCCCGAGGCGGCGCCGGACGAGGGGATGGACCCGGACGCCGCGGCCGCCGCGGAGACGTCGAGCGATCCGGACGCCGCGGCTTCGACCGAGACGTCGAGCGATCCGGAGGCCGCGGCTCCGACCGAGCCGCCTGTCGCTCCTGCCGACGCGGGCGGCGTGGGATCCGTGCCGATCTCGCTCTCGGCGTTCGGCGGTCTCGGTGCGTCGCCACAGTCCGCGGCGTCGACGCCCGCCGCCTCCGCGGGCCCGCAGGACCCGTCGAGCGGTGACCAGCCGATGCCTCCCGGGCCGCGCCCGCGGCTCGGAACGCGCGAGTGGATGCGCACCGCGCCCGAGCAGACCGAGACGGTCCCAGGCCTGCGCGACAACGTGCTGCTGAGGGCCGCGCTCGGCCGCGTCGGGGATGCGCCGGCCTCGCAGGCACTGCTGGATGTCGCGCGGCAGCTCCTGCAGGGGCACGTGTTCCTGCGCGTCAAGGGGGACGCCCGCACGCTGCTGGCCGAGGGGAAGGGGCTGCCGCTCGCGGTCGCGAACGCGGGGGACCGTACGTTCGCCCTCGTGTTCTCGAGCGGAGCAGCGCTGCAGGCGAGCCTCAAGGCCGACGGGGACACCGACACCTCGGCGATGGGCCAGCCCGTTCTCACGGTGCTGCGGCACGTGTTCGAGAGCTCGTACGACGGGATCATCATCGACCCTGCGTCGACGCCGTCGCGGGCGGTGCTGCCGAAGGAGCTGCTCCAGCGCGCGGTCGATCAAGCCGACCCGCAGCTGACGGTCAAGACTCTGCTCGCCGCCGAGCGCACGCCTGAGATCAGCGCCCAGGTGGCCGAGGCGCTCACCCGCGTGCCGCTGTGGGTGGCCGTCGGCACGGCGGAAGGGGGAGCGCCCGGCCTCGCCGAGGGCCGCGACGCCGGTGGCGCACGCTACCTCGAGATCTATTCGCACCCGCTCGAGGTCGCCGTGATGGGTCGTGGCGACCATGCGGCGCCGATCACCGCCGCACAGCTGTCGCGCGCGCTGCGCACGGATGAGGGGATCACTGGGCTGGTCGTCGACCCCGCAGGGCCGTGGATCCGCCTCGCCCGCGACGAGCTGTCGCCCGTGATCTCGCTCGCGGACTGACCGCGCCTTCCGCCGCAGGGTCGCGCGACGGCGCGGGGCGTTTCGTCTCGCTCGTTCCTCGCTCGCTCAACGACCGGGTCCGGGTCGCGCGGCGGCATGGGGCGTTTCGTCTCGCTCGTTCCTCGCTCGCTCAACGACCGGGTGCGGGTCGCGCGGCGGCATGGGGCGTTTCGTCTCGCTCGTTCCTCGCTCGCTCAACGACCGGGT
>NZ_JBJDRK010000097.1:0-8025 GCF_044987405.1 Microbacterium sp. ZW T2_14
CGAGTACGCGGCCCCGGAGTACGCCGCGGCGCCGCCGCCGGCCTACCCGGCCGCTCCTCCCGCATACCCCACCGCTCCGCCCGCGGCCTACGGCGCGCCGGCGGACGCGCCCGTGCCGGGCAAGACGCTCGGCATCGTCGCCTTCGTGCTGTCGTTCTTCGTGCAGCTCGTCGCCCTCGTACTCGGCATCGTCGCGCTCGTGCAGAGCCGCAAGGCCGGCGTCAAGAACGGCTGGGCGCTGGCGGCGATCATCATCTCGGCGGTGCTGATGGTGGTCGCGATCATCGTCACGATCATCATCGTGTCGGTGGTCCTCGGCGGCCTTGCCGCCGCGTGCAGCGAGCTCGGCCCGGGCGTGTGGACGCTCGACAACGGCGGCACGATCACCTGCAACTGACGCCGGCGCCGCGTCCGGCTGAACGCGAACGAGGGGCGGGTCCGCACGGCGGGCCCGCCCCTCGTGCATCCCGGTGGGCCCGCGGTTCTCGTCCTCAGCCGAGGATGCGGCAGTGGGTCGTGAGAGCCCCGATCCCGTCGATCCCCACCGTCACCGTGGACCGGTCGCGCAGGAACACCTGCGGATCGCGCGAGTAGCCGGCACCTCCGGGGCTGCCGGTCGAGATGAGCGTGCCCGGGAGCAGTGTCGCCGACCTCGACAGGTGCGAGATCAGGGTGGCGACAGGCCGAACCATCTGGCCGGTCGTCGCATCCTGCAGCGTCGTGCCGTCCAGGACGGTCCAGATGTGCAGGTCCTGGGGGTCGGGCACCTCGTCCGCGGTGACGACGAAGGGGCCTGTGGGCGTGAAGCCGTCGAAAGACTTGCAGCGCGACCACTGGGCCTCGGAGTACTGGATGTCGCGGGCGGTGATGTCGTTGACCACCGTGTAGCCCCAGACGTGGGCGAGCGCGTCCTCCGGTGAGACGTCTTTGGCCGGCGTGCCGATGATGACCCCGAGCTCGGCCTCGTAGTCGACCGACTCGCTGAGCGACCGGGGCCACGTCGTCGTGTGGTCGTGGCCGGCGAGCGAGTTCGGCCACAGCACGAAGACGGTGGGCGTGGAGTCGGTCTTCAACCCCAGTTCGCTGGAGTGCGCCGCGTAGTTGAGCCCGATCGCGAGGATCACCGGCGGCGCGAGGACGGCCGACGCGTAGCGCATCGAGTCGAGCGGATGCCGCGTCCCTCGGCCTGCGGCATCCCTCACCTGCGCGAGCAGTTCGTCGCCCCCGTCGATGAGCTCCTCGAGTGTGCGCGGGGCTCCGGCGAACAGCTCCTCGACGAGGACCGCCTCGTCGCCCAGGACGATGGCGAGCCTCGGCCCGCCCGACTCCGGTGGCACGACATGGGCGAAGCGCATGCCCCCAACCTAGCCGGAGCCTCGTGTCGCCTGCCCCGGTGCAGATCCCCACTGCCGTGGTCGCCCGCGGTGGTCGCAGCGCATCCATCTGGATCGCCGGCATCCTGGTGCTGATCCTCATCGCATTGGTCGGCTATTTCCTGAACGCGCTGGGTCCGGGCGCCTCGCTGCTGGGAATGCTGCTCGCCCTGGTGCCGCTCGTCGGCGTGCTGTTCGCGGTGCGCATCGTCGATCGCTGGGAGCCCGAGCCGAAGGGTCTGCTCGTCCTGGCCGTCGCGTGGGGCGCCATCGCCGCCGTCGGCATCGCGCTCGGCATCGATCTGGTGCTCTCCCTGGTCTTCGGTCCCGCGACAGGCGCCCGCGAAGTGCTGCAGACGGTGGTGCAGGCTCCCGTGGTCGAGGAGTTCGCCAAGGGACTGGGGGTCTTCCTCATCTTCGCGACCGCGCGCCGCGCGTTCGACGGCCCCGTCGACGGGATCGTCTACGGCGCACTCGTGGGCGCGGGCTTCGCGTTCACCGAGAACATCCAGTACTTCGCGGTGAGCTTCATCGAGGGCGGGCCGGCCGAGACGTCGACGACGTTCTTCCTGCGCGGCATCCTGTCGCCCTTCGCCCACGTCATGTTCACCAGTGTCACGGGCTTCGCTCTCGGACTCGCCGCCCGTCGGGGACTCTCGACGGGACAGGCGGTCGGCCCCTGGCTGCTCGGGCTGGCGGGGGCCATCGCGCTGCACGCGTTCTGGAACGGCTCGGCGGTGTTCGGCGACTTCTTCGTGCTCTACCTGACGCTCCAGGTGCCGCTCTTCATCGGGTTCGTCCTCGGCATCGTGGCGCTCCGACGCGAGGAATCGCGCCTCACCCGGCGCCGACTGGGCGACTACGCCGCCGCCGGGTGGTTCACTCCCCAGGAGGTCGACATGCTCGCCACGCCCGCCGGCCGCAAGGCGGCGCTGGCGTGGGCGCGCTCGCTCCGGGGCGACCGCACCGCTCTCATGAGGAGCTTCATCACCGACGCGACGGCCCTCGCCGCGACCCGTCAGCGTGCTCTCACCGGGCGCGATCCGCAGGCGGCCGTCGAGGAGCACGACCTGCTGGCGAAGACCGCCGCGACCCGCTCGGCGATGTTCGCGCCCTGAGCCGGAGGCCCTCGCAGCAAGACTCAGCGCTCGGTGCCGCGGCGATGCCTGCGTGTCTACCGAGCGCTGAGTTGGTCTGCGACCAGGATGCCGGGGGCCTGCGCGACTGTCAAGAGAGCCGCGGCGGTTCCCCTGACGGCGAAATCCTCCGGCGTCCGCGAGCGCGGGGTGGTTGGATGGTCTCATGACTGACGACCGCACCAAGCCCGAGATCGACGCACCCGCCGGCCCGGCGCCGTCCGACCTGGTCGTCCGCGACATCGTCGTGGGCGAGGGTGCCGAGGCGAAGCCCGGCGACACCGTGACCGTCCACTACGTGGGCGTCGAATACGAGACCGGCGACGAGTTCGACTCGTCGTGGAACCGCGGCGAGAGCATCCAGTTCCCCCTCCGCGGCCTGATCCAGGGCTGGCAGGACGGCATCCCCGGCATGAAGGAAGGCGGGCGTCGCGAGCTCGTCATCCCGCCGGACCTCGCGTACGGCCCCGCCGGGGGCCACTTCCTCGGCGGCAAGACGCTGATCTTCGTCATCGACCTCATCAAGGTCGGCTGAGAGCCCTCGCACCGGACGTTTCAGGGAGCGGATGCCGCGGCATCCGCTCCCTTCGTCATGTCGGGGCGCTCTCATGCACGACGGCGCGCATGAGAAATCTTTCATTCACTGGAATAGATCTGCCGCGGTTCTGCGTTGACGTCCATCGAGCCCATCGCCGCACCTGCAGTGATCCACCCCACACGAAGGACGACCATGACCGACACCACCACGATCGACGTTCCCGGCTACAAGGCAGGCACCTGGGTGCTCGACCCCGCGCACAGCGAGGTCACCTTCAGCGTCCGCCACATGATGATCTCGAAGGTGCGCGGCACGTTCGGCATGAAGAGCGCGACGCTCGTCGCCCCCGAGAACCCCCTCGACGCCCAGGTCGAGGCGAGCGTCGACGTGACGTCGGTCGACACGAAGGACGAGGGGCGCGACAACCACCTCCGCTCCGGTGACTTCTTCGACGTCGAGAACCACCCGACGATGGAGTTCCGCTCGACCGGCGCCCGCATCGCCGACGGCGACTTCCTGGTCGACGGCGACCTGACCATCCGCGGCGTGACCAAGCCGGTGACCTTCGAGTTCGACTTCGGCGGCTTCGGCACCGACCCGTGGGGGAACTACAAGGCCGGCGCCACCGCGAAGACCGTCGTGAACCGTGAGGACTTCGGGCTCACCTGGAACGCCGCGCTCGAGACCGGCGGCGTGCTCGTCGGCAAGGACGTCACCATCACGCTCGAGCTCCAGGGCGCCCTCCAGCAGGACTGACCCGCAGGGCTGCAGAAGTGCAGCGCCGCAGCACACCGCAGAAGAGCGGATGCCTCGACCCGAGGCATCCGCTCTTCTGCGTGCGCAGGCGGGAGTCAGCCGGAGACCGACACCGTCTCCCGCACCCGGTCGTCGCTCTCGACCAGCTCGGCGTGGACCTCGGCCACGCCGCGCCGGGCGACCTTGTTGCGGCGGATGCTGCCGTCGGTCGACGTGAAGTGCTCGGCGGAGTCGTCGTCGGTCAGATACACCGGCTGCACGGTGGTCCAGTCGGGCTCGCCGAGGGCCGCAGCGTCGCAGCGGTCGCCGCCGCGCACGGCTACGGATCCGAGGCCGCGTTCAGCCGCGCGTTCGCGCGTGTCACCGGTGAGACGCCGGGGCGCGTGCGCCGCGCCGCGGCTTGACGCGAGGCCGGGTACGTCAGGAGCGCGGTCGCCGGCGCAGGCGGTCCTGCGCGAGCAGGATGCCCAGGAAGACCACGAGGGCGCCGACAGGCTCGTTCCAGCTGATCGTCTCACCCAGGATCAGGATGCCGAGGATGACGCCCACGACCGGGGTGATGTACGTGACCGTGGAGGCGCGCGTGGGACCCCAGGCGCGCACGGTGTTCTGGTTCCAGACGTACGCGATCCCCGTGCCCAGGCAGCCGAGCAGGACGAGGCTCACGATGATGGACGCGTCGAGGCGCACCGGCGTCAGGACGAGGAACGGCGTCAGCAGCGCCATCACGGCCCCTGCCATCGCGATGTAGCCGAACGTGAACGCGAGCGCCGACATCCCCGTGTTCGACACGAAGCGGCGCATGTAGGCGAAGCTGAAGCCGTAGCTCGCCGTCGCACCGAGGATCGCCAGCTCGGCGACGAGGCTGCCGTCGAACGCGATGCCCTGCCACGGTGCGATGATCACGATCACACCCAGGATGCCGACCCCGATGCCGGCGACCTGCAGGGCCTTGAGCCGTTCGACGCGGAAGACCAGCCACGCCATGACCGCCGTCATGATCGGCGTCGTCGCATTGAAGATGCTCGCGACGCCCGAGCTGACGTGCTGCTGCGCCCACGAGAACAGCAGGAACGGGATGACGCAGAACGTGAGCCCCAGCACGAGCAGGTGCGCCCATACGCGCAGGCTGCGCGACAGGTGCTCGCGGCGCAGCAGGACGAGGGCGCCCAGCGTGAGCGCGCCCAGCAGGATGCGGGTCCACGCGACCTGGGCGGGGGAGATGCCGGTCAGCGACACCTTCATGAAGAGGAAGCTGGATCCCCACACGATGCCGGCGAGCACGAACTGCACCGTGATCCAGCGGGCGGAGGCGGAGTTCTCCGCGCGGACGGCCGGGGCGGTTCGGGTCGAGGTCACGGACCAACGGTACGCGCGTGCTCCGACGCGGGGACTCCGGGCGGGATGCGACGTCCGAAATCCGCCGATGTGCGGCGCTCAGGCTACGACGCGGCCACCGGTCAGGGGACGGGGTTCTCGGCGTCGTAGGCGCGGAAGCGCGGGCTGGCGCGCACGAGCATCGCGACGAGAGCGATGATGATGAACCCGCCGAGCAGCGGCGGGAACCACAGCGCGGTGAGCGTCGCGAGTGTTCCGGCGTAGAGCGCGCCCAGCCGCGGGCCGCCGGCGACCACCACGATGAAGATGCCCTGCAGGCGTCCGCGGATGGCGTCGGGGACAGCAGCCTGCACCATCGTGTTGCGGAAGATCGAGCTGATGTTGTCGGCCGCGCCCGAGACCGCCAGCACGAGGCAGGCGAGCCCGATGAGGACCACGTTGGGCGTGTCGGCGTCGACGGCGGTGGGTGCGAACCAGCCGAGCGCTGCTGCGGCGAGCACGAGGCCGAGTGCGGCGATGGCGCCGCCGTACACGAGGATGGCCCTCTGGATGCCGAGCCCCTGGTGGCGCACTCCGCCGATCCGCCCGGAGAACAGGCTCGACGCGAACGCGCCGGCCGCGACCGACGCGGTGAGAAGGCCGGTGGTGATCGGCCCGCCGCCCAGCAGCACGGCGCCGATGGCCGGGAACAGCGACAGCGGCTGACCGAAGGTCATCGCGATGATGTCGAGGATGAACTGGAGCCGGATGTTCGACGCCCGCCGCAGGAACCGCCAGCCGTCGCGCAGCGATTCGAGACCCGGCCGCACGATCTCGCCCTCGGGTCGGAGCGCCGGCAGCGTCCACAGGCCGAGGAACAGCGAGGTCATCAGGATCACGTCGAGCGTGTAGGTCCAGGCGTAGCCGGTGAGCGCCACCAGCACGCCCGCGAGTGCCGGGCCGGCCATCACCATGATGCCGACGGTGATGCCGCCCAGTGCCGAGGCGGCGGCGAGCAGCTCACGGGGGAGGAGGCGCGGCACGATGGCCTGCCGGGTGGCGAGCACGATCGAGTTGGCGGCGGAGTTGACGATGCTGAGCGCGTACAGCCACCACACCGTCTCGAGGTCGGCCCAGGTGAGGGCGGCCAGCAACGCCGTCGAGCCGAAGGTGATGGTGGCGGCGATCAGCGCGACGGCGCGCCGGTCGAAGGCGTCGGCCAGCATGCCGCCGTAGATGCCGGCGATGATCATCGGCACGAGGCCCGCGACGGCGATCATCGAGACGGCGAACGTCGACCCGGTGAGGTCGTACATCTGCAGCATGATCGCGACGATCGTCAGCTGCCCGCCGAGGCCGGCGAGCGTCGAGCCGATCCACATCCGGGTGAACGCGGGGCTGGCGCGGAACGGCCGCAGGTCGATGAGGTGGCTGCGGTGCGCCTCGCCGCTCATGCCCGATCCCCGGTCGCCGCTTCCCGTCCGCTCCGACGTTCGACGGGGAGAGCGGAAGGGCACGGAATCGAGCGTACCCGGGCACACACGCGGCGTTCGCCGCAGCATCCGTTCGCTGGTAGACTCTTCAGGTTGCCGTTTGATCGGCCGCGGATAAAGAGAGCTCGCGCATCAGGTGTCGAGCGCCGCGCAACGACCAGAAAGGGGATCCCATCTATGCCACTCGAATCCGATGCCAAGAAGGCGATCATCGAAGAGTACGCGACGCACCCCGGTGACACCGGATCCCCCGAGGTGCAGGTCGCGATGCTGACGCAGCGCATCAAGGACCTCACCGAGCACCTCAAGGAGCACAAGCACGACCACCACTCACGTCGTGGTCTGTTCTTGATGGTGGGTCAGCGCCGTCGTCTGCTCGGCTACCTCCAGGACATCGACATCAACCGTTACCGGTCGCTGATCGAGCGTCTCGGACTGCGCCGCTAATCGCAGCCAGCGTACAATCGCGCAAAACATTCTTGGAAGGCCTCCCCACGGTGTGGGGAGGCCTTCACCTTTTCCGCCCCGAATCGGCCGGCTTCTGCCCTCCGGCGCTCCCGCCGGACCGCCTCCGCATCCCGTCCCTCCGCACCCGGTCGCCATGCGGCGTGCGCGGCGGCGCGTCACGACGGGTGAGCGGATGCCTCGGACCCGTCGAAGCCGAGCGGCAGCTGTGACACCGGGTCGAGGCCGGTGAGGGTCACCCACCCCTCCGCCAGGAGCGCGGCATCGCTGCCCGGCTCGGGCGTGTTCGGCAGGTCTTCGACCGCCAGGCGGATGTGGCCCGCGTCCCTCTCGCTCAGAGTGGTCTGGACGATGCCGAACGGAGCCAGGGCCGCTTCGACGACTCCGCGGTTCGCCGCCGCGTTGGGTGCGTTCAGGTTCACGACCGTGCCGCGGGGGCGCTCGAGCAGGAACGGCAGGACTCCGACGGCAGCGGCGGCGGCGGCCTCCCAGTGGAACTGCGTCGGATTCATCCCGACGTCCAGGGACACGGCGACGGCCCACGCGCCGTTCAGCCCGCCGGTCAGCGCGGCTCCGACGGTGCCCGAGTGCAGGATCGCGCGACCCACGTTGGCGCCGTGGTTGACGCCCGACAGCACGAGCTCGGCCGGCTCGCCGAAGGCCCCGTGCGCGGCGATGAGGGCGATGAGGCCGGGCCCGCCGCGGACGGCGTAGGCGGGGATCCCGTCGAGGCCGGCCAGTTCACGCCGCTCGATCGCGATCCGGCCGTCCTCCTCGGCGGCGACGATCGACGCGCTGGAGCCGCTGGACTGCCGGGCAGGTGCCGCGATGGTCACGTCGAGGCCGGCGTCGCGAGCGGCCCGGGCGAGCACGTGCAGTCCCGGCGCGTCGATGCCGTCGTCGTTGGTGATCAGCGCGCGTGTCATCGCTGTTCTCCGGCTTCCGGC
>NZ_JBJDRK010000098.1:0-7955 GCF_044987405.1 Microbacterium sp. ZW T2_14
GGAACGGGCGGCGGAGGCGCCGGGGAGGAGCTCAGCCTGCGACGAGGGTCGGCGTGCCGGCCTCGTACTCGGTGAGGTCGCCGCTCTCACCCAGGCGGTGCGCGCGACGCCCGACCACGAGCATGTAGACGAGGAACAGCGCCAGCGCGGTCGCGCCGATGCCGATCTTCACCGGCCACGGCCATGGCTGCGCGGTCACGAACCCCTCGATGATGCCCGAGAAGCCCAGCGCGATGACGAGCCCGATCGCGATCGTGGCGAGCGATCGGCCGGCGGTCGCCAGGGACTCGCCCCGCGAACGCGGACCGGGTGCGACCCAGGCCCAGAAGATCTGCAGTCCCGCCGCCCCCGCCACGAAGATGCACGTGAGCTCGAGCATGCCGTGCGGGAGGATGTAGAGCACGAACACGTCGCCGCGGTCGAACGCCGCCATGATGGCCGCGGCCGTTCCGACGCCGACGGCGTTCTGCACCAGCACCATGACGGGCCAGACACCTGTGATGCCGAACAGCACGCATTGGGCTGCGATCCACGCGTTGTTCGTCCACACCGTGCCCGCGAAGACGGCCGCGGGGTTCTCGCTGTAGTAGTCCGTGAACTCGTTCTCGACGTAGTGCTCGAGCTGCGCCTGACTGCCGAGGCTGGCCACCAGCGCGGGGTCGCCCGCCACCCACAGCGTCACCACCGTCACCACCGCGATGAAGCCCAGCGCGATGGCGAGCGTCGCCCAGCGCACGCGGTACAGCGCGGCGGGCAGCTGCAGTGCGAAGAAGCGCGGGATCTGGCGCATGACGTTCTCGGGGGCGCCGGTGAGACGCAGCCGGGCACGAGCGAGCATCGTGGAGATGTGGTCGCCCTGGATGCTGCGCCCCGCGGATGTCTTCGCGTCCGCGAGATCAGCCGACGCCGCGCGGTAGCGCGTCACGAGCTCATCGGCCTCGGCCCCCGAGAGGCGCCGCGCCCGGCTCAGCTCGTCGAGCCGCGCCCACTCCTCGCGCCGGGCGGCCGTGAGCGCATCGAGGTCCATGTGTTTCACTGTAGCCATGACCGCAGAGCGCCCCGCGATCGTCGACATCCACCAGGACGAGGTGCTCACCGGTGAGGCGGTCGCACTGGACGTGCAGCCGCTCGGCTACTTTCTGCGTGCGCTCGGCGTTCTCATCGACATGCTTCTCGGCGTCGCCGTGCTGCTGCTGTTCGCCTGGGGCATCGGCTGGCTGCTGGGCCTCGGCGCCCTCGATGCGGCCGTCGTGCCCATTCTCACGATCGTCGTGCTCGTGCTGGTCATGGTCGTCATCCCGACGGTGGTCGAGACAACCACGCGGGGGCGGAGCCTCGGCCGCCTCGCGGTGGGCGGGCGCATCGTCCGCGCCGACGGCGGCGCGGCCGGCTTCCGGCACGCCTTCATCCGCGCGCTCGTCGGCGTCTTCGAGCTCTGGTTCACCGTGGGTGCCGTCGCAGCTCTGGTGGGCGCCTTCACCCCCCGCTCCCAGCGACTCGGCGACCTGCTCGCGGGCACGTACTCCGAGCGCACCCGCACCCCACGGCTCCCCGACGTCTCGTTCGGCGTCCCTCCGGTGCTCGCGGACTGGGCGGTGATCGCCGACGTCGCGCGACTGCCGGAGCGCCTCGCCCGGCGCCTCGCGCAGTTCGCCCGTTCGGCCGTGAACATGGACCCCGCCGCGCGCGCGCGGGTCGCGGCATCCCTCGCCCGTGAAGCAGCCGAACACGTGTCACCCGTGCCGGCCGTCGATCCCGAGACCTTCCTCATGGGCGTCGTCGCGGTGCGGCGCGAGCGCGAGCTGCGCGCCCTGCGACTCGAGACCGCCCGCGCCGACGCGCTGGCCGCGCCGGTGTCGGCCGCGCCCCGCGGCTTCCCCGAGCGCTGATCCCGCAGGAGCGGCCGCCTCAGTAGCGGTAGTGGTCCAGCTTGTACGGGCCCTCGACCGGCACGCCGATGTACGACGCCTGCTCCGGGGTCAGCTCGGTGAGCTGCACGCCGAGCGCGTCGAGGTGCAGTCGCGCGACCTTCTCGTCGAGGTGCTTCGGCAGCGTGTACACCCCAGTCGGGTACTCCTCGCGCATGGTGAACAGCTCGATCTGCGCGAGCACCTGGTTCGTGAACGATGCGCTCATGACGAAGGACGGATGCCCCGTGGCGTTGCCGAGGTTCAGCAGCCGGCCTTCGCTCAGCACGAGCACGCTGCGTCCGTTCGGCAGACGCCATTCGTGCACCTGGGGCTTGATCTCGACCTTCTCGACGCCGGGCAGCGACTCGAGGCCCGCCATGTCGATCTCGTTGTCGAAGTGACCGACGTTGCCGACGATCGCGAGGTGCTTGAGCTTCAGCAGGTCGTCGGTGGTGACGACGTCCTTGTTGCCGGTGCCGGTGATGACGATGTCGGCCTGGCCGGCGACATCCGCGAGACGCGCCACCTGGTAGCCGTCCATCGCGGCCTGCAGCGCGCAGATCGGGTCGACCTCACCCACGATGACCCGCGCGCCCTGACCGCGGAGGGCCTCGGCGGCGCCCTTGCCGACGTCTCCGTAGCCGCACACGAAGGCGACCTTGCCGCCCATCAGCACGTCGGTCGCACGGTTGATGCCGTCGGGCAGCGAGTGGCGGATGCCGTACTTGTTGTCGAACTTCGACTTCGTGACCGAGTCGTTCACGTTGATCGCGGGGAACAGCAGCTCACCGGCCGCCGCGAGCTCGTACAGCCGGTGCACGCCCGTGGTCGTCTCCTCGGTGACCCCGAGGAGGTCCGCCGCCATGCGCGTGAAGCGCTGCGGGTCACGCGCGAGCGACGCCCGCAGGGTGTCGAGGATGATCCGGTACTCGGCGGAGTCGTCGGCCGCGGCATCCGGAACCGAACCGGACTTCTCGAACTCGACGCCCTTGTGCACGAGGAGGGTCGCGTCACCGCCGTCGTCGAGGATCATGTTCGGCCCGTCGAAGCCCTCGGCCGACCAGTCGAAGATGCGGTCGGCGAGGCGCCAGTACTCCTCGAGGGTCTCGCCCTTCCACGCGAAGACGGGGATGCCGGCGGGGGCGTCCACCGTGCCCGTCGGACCGACGACGACCGCTGCGGCGGCTTCGTCCTGCGTGGAGAAGATGTTGCAGCTTGCCCAGCGCACCTGCGCACCCAGCGCGACGAGGGTCTCGATGAGCACCGCGGTCTGCACGGTCATGTGCAGCGAGCCGGCGATGCGCGCGCCCTTCAGCGGCTGCGAGGGGCCGAACTCCTCACGCAGCGCCATGAGGCCCGGCATCTCATTCTCGGCGAGGCGGAGCTGATGCCGTCCGGCCTCGGCGAGCGAGAGGTCCGCGACCTCGTACTCGAATCCTTCAGCTGGCTCTGCGGGTGCGGACGTGGAAGGCGCGGCGACGGGAGTGTGGGTCGGCATCCGCCCATTCTCCCACGCCGGCTCAGGCGCGCAGGGTCTCGTGCCGTACGACGACCCAGCCCTTGGGCACCGAGAGTCGGTCGGTGTGGATCGCGCACAGATCGTGCGCGTGCGGGTCGCCCCCGGCACCGAGCGGACCGAGCGCCGCCATCTGATCGCCGTAGTCGTAGGTGAGCGTCGACACCGCCTCACGGGCGCAGCCGACTTTGGAGCACACTCTCTCACGCATCGCGTCGACGCTACCGCGGCCGAGCAGTGACGAGACGGATGCCGCGCCGCAGCGTCTCAGCCGCGTGGCGCGCCGGTCAGACACCCGGGCCCGGAGATCCGCCCAGAGTGGGATCCAGCGCCGGGAAGCCTCCGAAGCCCGGCAGATCCCCGGCACCGGGCATCCACCCGGACTCGGAGATCCGCCCCGAGTCGGAAGCAGCGCCGGGAAACCTCCGAATCCCGGCAGATCCCCGAACGAGGGCGGATGCCGCTCCCCGCGGCCGGTTCTAGGATGGGGAACATGGCGTGGCGGCGTACCCGGACCAGCGAACGCACGCAGCCGCGTGCGTCCCGTCACGGTCGCCACGGCCGCGAGGGCCGGAGCCCTGTCGTGCGGCCGCCCCCCCCGCCGCTGGACACGCGGGTCGACCGCTTCGACCTGTCCGTCGGCACCGCGGCGGAGTTCCTGCGCTCGGCCTGGCCCGAACTGCGCGACGTCCGCTTCGAGGTGGCCGACATGCCGGCCGCGACCGATGACGACGGCATCCCGCGTTGGACCGTGCTGCCCGACGCCGGGCGCATCATCCTGTACCGCCTGCCGATCGAGCGTCTCAGCCACCTGCACCGCGATGACGAGCTGCACCGGCGCATGCTCGTCGAGGGGGCCGTCTTCCGCGCGGCGGCGGAGTACCTCGACCGCGACCCGTGGGACCTGGGCCCGGAGCGCTTCCGGTACTTCTGACCCGCAGTCGGGCTGCGCGAGCGCGGGGCTCAGGGGTAGACGATGATCTCGGCCGTCGCGACGTCGGACGGCCACACCGGCACACCCGCCAGCGCCCCGTCGCCGGCGAAGGACAGGCCCGCCCGCACCGGCGCCTCGGGCTCGAACCGGTACACCGTGCGCGCCGCGAGGCGCACGCTGACCGACCCGCTCGCCGGCACGGTGAGCTGCAGCGGCGATCCGCCGTCGACCGCGGTGACGGTGACCGCGACCGGCTCGCTGGACGGGTTGACCACCGAGAGCGCCGGCGTCGGTCCGCCCGGCGTGGCGAACAGGGAGGACACCGCGACCTCCGGCGCTGGGGTGTACCACGCGAAGTCGTCGCCCTCGCCGACGCCGGTCGCCTGCCACACGGCGGCGACGACGGGCGCGTCGGCGTCGACGGCGACCGTGTACGAGCCGGCGGTGAGTCCGTCCAGTGCCAGCTCCATCGGCTTGCCCGCCTCGAGCGCCACCTCCTGCGGATCGCGCAGCTGCCCGGCGCTGCCGACCGCGGTCACGGTGACGCGGGCGGTCGCGGCAGCGGAGGGCGACAGCATCCGCAGCACCGTCACGTCATCGTCGGCGTCGGCGGCAGGGCTGCCCCCGGCGCCCTCCTCGGCGCCCGACCGACGCGTCACGGTGACGCCGGTGATGACCTCCGTCGTATCGGCCTGCGCCACGGGACCGACCTGGTCGACGCCGCCGGGGGTGAGTGTGCGCGTGATGCTCGCCTGCAGCGACGCACGGATGGGCGCGCCCACGGCGGAGACGCGCACCACCGGGGTCTCCTCGCCGAGTGCGATGCCCGCCAGCGGGACCACCCGCTGGGTGCCGGGCGCGACCACGAGGTCGACGCCGCCCGGCGGCGTCTGCGCTCCCGCCGCGCCGAAGACGGTGAGCTGCACCGTGGCCGGAACCGTGCCGGGGTTCGCGAGCAGCACGAGATCTGCCGCGCCCGTGGCGCCGGACCCGCCCACCAGCCACGAGTCCAGCAGCGGCGGGCGGCACGCCGAGGCGGCGAACCCGGCGAGGTCGTCGGCGGACGCCGTCGCCGCCCCGCTGGCCGCCACGTCCACCGCATGGTCGTCGATCGGCGGAGCGGTGTAGGCGAGCGGTCCCGGTCCGACATCGATCGTCTCGAGCCGCTGTTCCGTGGGCGACGCGCCTTCGGCCACGCCCACCACGACCGATTGGGGGGCTGCGATGGAGACGTCCGCGGCATCGGTCGGATCGCGTCCGATCGACAGCAGGGCGCCGTCACACGCGATCACGGATGCCGCGGGCGCCGGGGTGGCGGGCACGCTGAGCGGCTCTCTGACCAGCGTCGGCCACGGCACGGACACGGCTGTGACCACCGCCACGACCGCGCAGATCGAGACGGCGGTGCCGATCAGCAGGCGGGCGCTCGTCGTCGCCCAGCGGAACACGCGTCGGTCGCTCATCGGCCCTCCTGCCAGTGGGGTCCCACCACGCGGGGGGTGCGTCGCGCCTCGCGGATGGAGGTCGCCGTCGGCAGGGCCAGCAGCAGCGCGATGCCGAGGATCGCCAGCTGCCCGAACGCGATCCACCGCGCGAGGGTCATGGCCGAAGCCGCCTCCGCCGGTCGCGGCGCGATCTGGTCGACGACGCGCCAGAGCTCGCCCTTGGCGGTGTCGCCCACGACGACGAGCGTGTCGCGTTCCCCGAGGGCCGTCATCGCCGAGAGCCGCATCGTGCGCGCGGCATCGCTCTCGGGCGGGGTGGTCGGGGCCAGCAGGATGAACCCGATGCCCCGGTCGCCGAGCTCTGCCACGACGTCCTCCGAGGAGGGTGTGACCAGATCGGCGGCGAGCGCGGCGAGCTCCTGGTCCTGCGCTGAGGCCTGGCTGCGCGTCGACAGCAGCGTGGTCTGGCCGCCGATGGTCTCGCTCGCACCCCACACGACCTGGGCCGCGACGCCGGCGTCCGCCTGCGGAGTCAGCACGATGGTGCCGACGTCGGCGTTCTCGCGCCCTTCGGCGGCGACGAAGGCGGGGAGGGTGCTCGCCGGGCCGTTCGCGATCGTCGCGGTGCCCTGGGTGAACGAGACGAGCGACGGCACGGCGAGCGTGACCGCGGCGGCGAAGACGACGGCGGCCGCGAAGCCGCGCACGAGTGCGACGCGCGGCGCCAGGCCGGCGTCGAGTGCGACGAGGGCACCACCGACCGCACCGAGCCACGCCAGGCTCAGTCCCGTGCCCGGCCACAGCGGCACGGTGAGCGACTGCGCGAACGACACCGACACGCCGACCGCCGCGAACGCCGTGCCGAGGCCGAGCGCCGTGACGGCCAGCAGCACGATGCCCACCGCCCAGCGCTGCGTGAGCGGCGCGGCGAGCGCCAGCAGCGCGAGCGGCACGCTGAGCAGCGGCACCCACCAGGTCGGTCCGTCGGGAAGCAGAGTGGCCCACCCTGCGAGGTCGGGGGTGGGGATGCCGGCGGCCAGGAGCGCCCGACCCGATGCGTCGGCGCCGACCTGAGGCCCGGGCCAGGGCACTCCGGGATCGGCCACGAGCCCCCAGGCGCGCCCGTGCGCGAGGGCATTCCATACCAGCGGCAGCGCCACCGCGAGCGACGGGATCAGCGTCCACACCAGACGGGCCACCCCGCGGCCGGCGCGCAGCACGACGGCGAGGATCACGGCGACGAACCACAGCACCGCCATGGCCGGGGTCAAGGACGGCCCCGTCGCGAGCACCCCGGCGAGAAGAAGCGAGGCCGCGCCCGCGCCGGCCCAGGACCGGTGCGCGACCGCCCCCGCGTAGAACAGCCAGGGCAGGAGCAGGTGCAGGAGCACACCTGTCGGACGCCCCTGAGTGAGCGCGACCAGGAGTGCGGGCGCCAGCGCCCACACCGCACCGCCGAGCAGTCGCAGGCTCGAGCGCTCGGTGACCCGCGTCGCGGCGAACCAGCCCCCGAGCGCAGCGAGCGGCAGCGCGAGGACCCACAGCAGCACAAGAGCCCGCGACGGTGCCCACGGCCAGAGCGACCCGAGCATCGCCACGACGGCGGCGAACGGATCGGCGGGACCGACCGTGTCGAGCCCCAGCGCGCGCTGCCCGTACGCGGCGTCGTTCCACAGCTGGCCGACGGTCGTCGCGAGCGGTTGGAGGGCTCCCCCGCCGAGCACGGGCCACGCCAGCAGCGCGGGGAAGGCGGCGACCGAGACGGCGAGCGCGGCGAGCACGAGCCAGGCGCCGCCTCCGGCGAAGAACCTCAGGTCGCGGCGCCGATGGCCGCCGATCGCGACCTCGGGATCGTCGTCGAGTCGCTCGCGGAGTTCGGCCTGCGTCGTCCGCAGCGGCGCCAGCTGCGCCCACGATGCCGTGCGAGCCCGCGCGATGCGCCGACGCGCACGCCAGACCGGCACGATGCCGACGAGCGCGACGGCCGCCGCACCCCATTCCGCGGCGATGCGCCCGGGCTGCTTGCGGACGAGATCCACGACGGTGCGCCACAGGGCGAGCGGCAGGAGAGAGAGCCAGTGCAGCGGCGTGGCGACGGCCGGTGCGTACGCCATGCGGCGGCGGAGCTGGGCGACCCGCTCGGCGTAGAC
>NZ_JBJDRK010000099.1:0-7628 GCF_044987405.1 Microbacterium sp. ZW T2_14
GAGGCGCTGCTGCGCGGTCCGCGCGTCGCCGAGGGCGAGGTCGAGGCGTCCGCGCAGGCGGGCGATCGTATCGACGGTGCGGGTCGGTCGGCGCGCGGCATCCGTCTGGATGCTGTCGAGCTCCTCCGCGATGGCGTGCAGCTCCACCCCGAGCCGCTCGGCATCGGCCGCGTCGAGGTGCTCCCGTGTGACGGCGGCCTGGCGAAGGGCCTTGCGGGCAGCCGTGATCTCGTCGGGCACCGCCTGTGCGGCCTGCAGCACGAGGCGGTGCGCCTCTTCGAGGTTGCGCGCGTCGGCCTCGGCCTGGCGCAGCGCCCGCTCGGCGGCGGCGAGATCGGGGAGCGCGCTGAGCGAGGGGTCGTCGGCGCGGGCAGCGGCGGCGTCCAGGTGTCGCTGGGCGAGGGCGACCTCCGACAGCGCCGCGTGCGCGGACTGCGAGGCGTCGCGCCACTCGTCCTCGGCGAATCGCGACGACAGCTCTGCGACGAGTGCGGCCGGGTCGCCCATCGTGGCGTTCAGCGAGGCCAACCGACCGCGTGCGGCGTCGATCTGACCGGCGGCCGACACGTTCGCGGTCACCCATGCGCCGTGCTCGCGGCGGGCCGCCGCCACGGCTGCCAGCGCCTCGCGGGCATGCCGGTCGATCCCCGCCGAGACGCGGCGCACGTGGTCGGGCGCGACGGCGGCGTCGCTGATCGCCCGGTACTGCTCGAAGGCGTCATCGCGCACGTGCTGCGCGGTGAGGCGCGCGCGCCGCAGCGACGGCGGCGCATCGCCGCCGTAGAGCGCGCCCGACAGGCCGACCTCGACGTCGAGCTCGCCGACCTCGTCGTCCAGTTGCACGAGCGTCGCGCCGGCCTTCGCCCGTGCCTGCTCCGCCGCAGCGCGGGCGCGAGGAGAGCGCCGCGCGCGTCGCACCGCCCACACGATGACGGCGACGGCGATCGCCGCCACGCCGAACACGATCGCAGCAGGGACGAGCCACCCGAGGATCGCGGCGGCGAGCTCAGGCATCGGCGACGCCCACGGGCTCGTCGGCCGCGGCCGTCCGCCCGTCCCGCTCCGCACTCTCGGCGCGCGGCGTCTCGTGCGCGCCGTCGGCGGACGAGGCGGCGGGCTCCCCGAACAGGAGCAGCCGGCGGAGCTGGTCGACGTCGTCGACGACGGCCTGTGCGCCTTCGGCCTCGTGAGGCCAGCTGAAGCCCCACCGCACGAAGATGACCGGCACGCCCTGGGCGGCACCGCCGTCGACGTCGTGGTGGCGGTCGCCGACGAGCACCGGGCGGCTCGTGTCGACGCCCGCCGCGGCGAGCCGCCGCAGCGCCTCGGCCACGATGTCGGACTTGGCGCTGAGGGTCTTCTCGTCCTGCGTCGCGCCGACGATGGCGGTGAGGGAGGTCGACAGGTCGAAGTGATCCATCAGCGCGACGACCTGCACCTCGGGCTTCGAGCTGGCGGTGGCCTGCGGGATGCCGGCGGACGCGAGATCCGTGATCAGTTCGCCCATCCCCGGGAACAGCTTGGCGCCGGTCGAGTACCCGTCGATCTTGTTGAGGCCGCGGTAGAACGCGACAGCCTCGGATGCCTGTTCCGGCGTCATGCCGACGTTCACCTGGAACGACTCGTACATCGGCGGGCCGATCCAGTGGACGAGCTCCGCGCGCGTCGGCGGGCGCTTGCCGAAGTGGTCGAGCGCGATCGTCAGGCGGCGGAGGATGCCCTCGGACGCGTCGACGATCGTCCCGTCAACGTCCCACAGCACACAGGTCCACGGCGATCGGCTCGGCATGCCACCAGCCTATTCGGAGGCGGCCGCCGCTCCGCGCCCGGCTCTGCCTCAGCGATCACGCCGGTGCACGCGGGCCAGCCGCGCCATCATGCGCCGGAGATCGTCGAGTTCGGCGGGCGACCAGTCGGCCAGGAGGGCCGTCATGTTGCCCTCCGCCGTCGCCATGATGCGCTCGCCGATGCGGCGCCCCTCGTCGGTCAGCGCCACCAGCACACCGCGGTCGTCGGCGGGAGCGGCGACGCGCACCGTCAGACCGGCCTGCACGAGCCGCCCGACGATCTTGCTCATGTTCGTCGGCGTCATGCCGAGCGCGAGCGAGAGCTCGACGGGGCGCATCGCGCCGTTGTAGGAGAGCTGGTTGACGACCAGGAACATGCCCATGTCATCGATCGGGAAAGCGACCTTCGTCATCACGTCTCGCCGGACGCCCGTGCTGTCGGCCCAGTGCACGATGGACGCCAGCGACAGGCGCAGGTCGAGCGGGTCGTCGCCGATGACGGGACTCAGGTCGGCGGAGGCGCCGGGGTCGACGTCACCTCGAGCCATCGCTTCTCATTCCTCTCGCGACCGGTCCCGACGTATGCGCGGCGCCGGGATCAGTCCTCGCGCAGCAGCCGCACCGGTCCGACGAGGCCGTAGTCGCGCACGATCGCGTGCTGCGTGCGCGCTTCCCCGGTGAGCTGCGCCCCGATGTCGGGGACGCGCTCATAGTATCCGCGGGCTCGGAGCCGGTTGTTGAGGGAGCTCGACACCCGTACCACCACGAGGTTGTCGCCGGGCCGGAGATCGTCGGTGACGTCCACGACGGGATGAGCCGTGTCGAAGCCGCGCTCACCGCCGTCGCCCACGCGGACCGATCCGAGGCCGCCGTTGGTCGAACCGAGGTCGAGCAGATACCGGGCACCCGCAGCGAGGTCCGGCACGGTCACCGTGGCGGTGTACTCGCCGACTCCCGAGACCTCGGGACCGACGGTGTCGAGCTGCGCCCAGGGCGCGAGGTCCACGTCGCCGGCATCCATGTGCGTGATCGCCGTCGCCGGACGCACCTCGCGCGAGACGTATCCGAGGCCGCGGTCCTCCGTCAGCACCTCCGGCTCGCCGGCGTCCCAGCTCTCGACCACCAGTCGCCACACGTCGAGGCGGGCGACCTCGACGTGTGCCGGAGCGGTCGAGTCGACGACGCCGGTCGATCGATCCAGCACCACGATCGCAACCTCTCCCGGAGCCAGCGTCAGCTCGACGATCGTGCGGTCGCCGTCTCTGCGGGCGCCGCGGTGGGGACGCACCGCGCCGGTCCACGGGTCGAGGCGGTGGACCGCGCCCTCACCGTCGAGTGCGACGCGCACTGTCGTGGTCTCCGCGGTCTCGTAGAGGAAGTGGTACGCGTACAGCACCGTGAGGTCGCCGTCCTGGCGGAGGTGGGTGAGCACGTGCCGGTCGTCATCGACGAACCGCGCGCGGCCTCCCGCGCCCAGGTCGTCCAGAGCGGCCACGACGCCGGAGGGGCCGGTGACGCGGACCCCCGGCATCCGTCGCAGTTCCGCCGTGATGGCGGCGAGTTCGTCGTCCCGCCCGTCGAGACCGGGAGTGGCGGATGCCGCGACCTCGTGCGTGCGGTGGCGTCCGGCCATGAGCGACTCGAGCTCGCGTGCGCCGTCGACGATCACGAGGCGCAGCCCGCGCTGCACCCAGTCGCGCAGGTGTGCGGCGACGTCGGCGTCGAGCGTGCTCTGGTAGACGATCAGGGCGCGGTAGCCCGGGCCGGCGGGCTGCACCTCGTCACCGTCGAACGTGACGTCGTCGCGCAGCAGCAGCGAGCCGTCGAAGAACTCGTAGGTGATGCCGGCGTCCTGCATGCCGAGGTCCTGCCACCAGTGGTTCTGGCGGTCGCGCATCCACATCGTGCCGTACGCGACTTCGTCGGGGATGCGTTCGCCGTTCGGTCCGATGAGCGCCATGCCGATGAGGTTGTCGGTGAAGTGGTCGGTGCGCAGGATGCCGACGTCGATGCGCGGGCGGCCGCGACGCAGCGCGTACTGCAGCCGGCCGATCGCGGCCGTCCACAGCGGGTAGAACTCCGAGCCGGGCTGGCGGGTGTCGAACCGCTCGGAGAACATCGGCCACATCCCCTCGTGGCCCGGCCACTCCGTCACGCCTTCTGCGCCGGCCGGACTCGCCCAGCCGTGCAGCACGGTCTTGGTGATGCCGGCGGCGAGCTGCGTCGCGATGATCTGGTCGTAGAACCGGTGGTCGAGCATGTGGTTGCGCGTCGTGGCGCCCGTCTCGGACGAGTACTGCTTGCCGAAGAGGTGCGCCGGCCCCGCCATCAACCGGTACGCATCGATCTGCGCGCCGAACTCCAGCGACTCGGTCTCGATGCCGTCGACCTCGGGGCCGGGCCGGGTCAGCTCGAACGGCAGGCCGTAGCTGATCTCGGCACGCAGCGTCATGCCGACGTCGTGCAGAAAGGCCGCGAACGGCCGCAGCATGTTCTCGATGTAGAGGTCGGTGAGGGTGCGTACGTAGTCGAACCGCACCTTCTCGACCGTGAGCCGGTCGGTGTCGTCGGCCGGCTGGTGGTGATAGACGGTCGACACCGCCATGAACGGGGCGTCGCGCGTCAGGAAGGGCAGCCACGGCACGATGTCGTACCCGCGGCGCTCGCGGAACTCGTCGGCGATCGTGAAGCCCCAGAACATGCCGCCCGCACCGTACGTCGACAGCTCGAGCGAGTCCATGTACATCTGGGCGCGCGGGTTGCGGGCGATCTCGGCTCGCAGCGCGGGCGTCAGGACCACGTCGTCCCAGTAGGCGATGACGGCGTCGACGCCATCGCGGTCGAGGTAGTTCACGGTGTAGTTGACGCTCGCTGAGGGCGAGGCGGTCTGCCCGGTGCCGTGCATCCAGTATGCGAACAGCCGCCACTCGCCCTCATTGGGAGCGGTCCAGTCGAGCGACTCGCCCTGCGCCTGCGCCGTGAGATCGACGATGGATGCCGCATCCAGTCGTCCCTCGCCGGCCACGCGCGCCGCGACCACGGCGACGAGGTGCTGCTGCGTGATGGTGCCGCGGTGACCGGGCAGCGTCGTCTCGGCGATGGGAGCCTCGAGGTCGATCCGCGGGAGCGCGCCGGAGCGGGCCTGGCCGGCGGCGAGGGTCTCGTGCACCACATCGAGCTCCTGGGCGGCGGCACGCTGGTCGGGGTCGATCGTGGGCAGGTTCGCGTTCGACCAGTTGGTGCCCGAGGTGAAGCTCACCGACATGCCGCGGCGGGTGGTCTCCTCGACCACGATCTGCGAGTCGTGGACCCACTCCTCCGATCCCCAGCCGTAGCGGGCGTGATCGATCTCGCCCTCGTCCATCGCGAGGAACTCCATGCCGCCGAAGCCGAGACGGTGCGCGTCCTCGATCTCTCGTCGCAGCGTCGCATCGGTGTGCAGTCCCTCCGCAAGCCACCACCGCAGCTCGGGGCGGAATTCGATGGCGGGGTCGGCGATCTCGCGCCGGAAGTCGTCGAGCGTCATCGCGCGGCATCCGTCCTGTCGGGGAACTGTCGTCACGACAGTATGTACCGTCCTTGCGACACGAACAAGAGACCGCGACTGATGTGCACTCACCGGTGCAATAGTGCACCCGTGCGTATACTCATGCCGTAGGAGGTCGCACGGTGGCAGCAGACGCGGGGCAGGACCGGCGGATCGAGCGCTCGCGGGCGGCGGTGCTCGATGCGGCGACGACGGTGTTCCTGCGGGAGGGCTACGACGGCGCGAGCGTCGACGACATCGCCCGAGAGGCGGGGGTCGTCAAGCGGACCGTGTACAACGTCTTCGGCGACAAGGAGACCTTGTTCCGCGAGACGATCCAGCGCTCCATCGAGGTCGCCGAACGCTTCTCGGCCGAGCTCGTGGCGGAGACCGGACGCATGCGTGACGCGAACGAGGACATCCCCCGCACGGCGCGCCGGCTCGCCGGCACGGTGCTGCGCGGCCGGGTGCTTCCGCTGCGCCGGCTGCTCGTCAGCGAACTCCGCCGCTTCCCCGAACTCGCCGGCGAGTACCGTCGCCGCGCACCCGAGACGGTCATGCGAGCGCTGGCGTCGGCTCTCCAGGATCTCGCCGACGTGGGGCAGCTCCGCGTCGAGTCCGCCGATGTGGCCGCCGAGCACCTCGCATTCCTCGTCATGGGCGCCGACATGGATCGCGGCATGTTCGACGAGCGGGCGACGCCGTCCGAAGCCCGCGTCCGCGAGCGGGCGGATGCCGGTGCCGCGGCGTTCCTCCGCGCCTACGGCGTGTGATCGGAACAGGCCAAGCGCTTCAGCTCTAGAAGAGGCGCGGCGCGCCGGACTCGATGCCCTTCATGCCCTCGTAGTCGAGGGTGACACAGCGGATGCCCCGGTCCGCGGCGAGCACCTTCGCCTGAGGCTTGATCTCCTGGGCCGCGAACACGCCCGTGACCGGTGCGAGGTGCGGGTCGCGGCCGAGCAGTTCGAGGTAGCGGGTGAGCTGCTCGACGCCGTCGATGTCGCCGCGCCGCTTGACCTCGACGGCGATCGTGCCGCCCGCGGGGTCGCGCAGCAGCAGGTCGACGGGTCCGATGGCCGTCGGGTACTCGCGGCGCACCAGGGTCACGCCGTCGCCGATGACGTCCACCTGTTCGGCGAGGAGCCGCTGCAGGTCGGCCTCGACCCCGTCCTTCTGCAGGCCCGGATCGATGCCCAGTTCGTGGGAGGTGTCGTGCAGCACCTCGTAGATGCGCACCAGCAGCGCGTCGCCGCTCTTCGCGTGCGTGACCCGCCAGTGCTCGAGCACTCCTGCGGCGGCGGATTCGGCATCCGGAATCTCGACGTCCAGGCGGCACGGCGGGCTCATCCAGTTGAGCGGCTTGTACGAGCCGCCGTCGGAGTGCACCAGCAGCGAGCCGTCGCCCTTGTGCACCAGCAGGCGGGTCGCGAGCGGGAGGTGGGCGTTGAGGCGTCCCGTGTAATCCACGGAGCAGCGGGCGATGACGAGGCGCACCCGAAGAGCCTAGCCCGCAGCTGCGCCCCGGTCTCGATGAGCGGATCCCGCGGTTGTCCCGTCGGGACCCGACGGGCCCAGCCCGAGGCCGCGCCGCGCGGCCTCGGGGTGCCTTCCAGGAACCGTCGGCTAGCGTGAACATGCACGGCGAAGGCGTGGCCGAGGCCCGCGCTCGCCCTCGGATGGGCTCTCGCCGGCCCACTCGCCTGCCCTGACCGGCCGCCGCCCTCTGCCGCGGCCGGCGTCTGAAGCCGCCGCTGCGGAGGAGAACCGATGAATTCACGCCGCCCCGATGCGACAGTCCACTTTCTGACGAGCACGACCGCCGAGCTCCACGTCGGAACCGATGTCGAGGAAGTCGTCGCCCCCGACAGCCTTGCGCTGCGCGACCGCGTCGTCGAGGAGATCAGGCAGCTGGCGGCCTCGACGGGCGAGCCCGCTCACGCCACCCTCGTCGAGGGGACGTCGAGCTGGCCGCTGGTCGTGCACCCCGACGGCACCTGGGCGGAGTCGCTGGATGCCCCCGCCGCCGATCCGGTGCCCGCTCCCGTGTCGGCTTCAGCCCCGGCGGCTGCTCCCGCGGAGCCTGCTCCCGCGGCGCCTGCTCCGGTGTCCGCGGTCCCGCCTGTGCCTGCGACCGCGTCGGTTCCCCCGATGCCCGCGGTGCCGGCTGCACCTGCCGCACTGACCGTGCCCGCCACGTCGGCCGTACCCGGCGCGGCGGAGCGCAGCCAGCCGGCGGCATCCGTGCCCCCGCAGCGGCGGGACCCGGCATCCGTGCCCCCGCAGCGGCGGGACCCGGCGACGCTGCCGCTCCCGGA
>NZ_JBJDRK010000100.1:0-7576 GCF_044987405.1 Microbacterium sp. ZW T2_14
ACGCGAGAGCGCGGGGCGCGGGACCCGGGAGGGGAGCGATCCGATGATGTGTGGTTGACGATGGTGTGTGACACACAGTATGGTGTGAGACATGAGCGAAACCGAGATCCTCGAGACGCACCTGCAGGAGCTGCGTCGCGGCACCGTCGTGCTCGCGTGCCTGCGACTGCTCGTGAACCAGGGGTACGGGTACGGGCTGCTCGAAGAACTGGGGCAGCGCGGCTTCGCCACCGACGCGAACACGCTCTACCCGCTCTTGCGGCGCCTCGAGAAGCAGGGGTTCCTCACCAGCGAGTGGAACACCGACGAGTCGCGGCCCCGCAAGTTCTACCGCACGAGCGCCGCGGGCTCTCGGCTCGCGGCATCGCTCACCGACGACTTCCGCGCGATCGCCGCGGCGATCGACGACCTACCGACCCCCGACACTCAGCACTGACCGCCGTCAGCGCTCATCCACCACCAGCACTTGAGGAGAACCGACATGACAACCGCGACGCTCACCGACCGTTACGTCGACGCCGCGATGCGCACCGTGCCCGAGGCGCAGCGTGAGGACCTCGCCGCCGAGCTGCGCGGCTCGATCGACGACCAGATCGAGGCCCGCCTCGTGGAGGGCGAGGACCAGGCATCCGCCGAACGCGCCGTCCTGACCGACCTCGGCGACCCCGACAAGCTCGCCGCCCAGTACACCGACCGGCCGCTGTGGCTCGTCGGCCCGCGGTACTTCCTCGACTGGTGGCGGCTGCTGAAGCTGCTGCTGTGGATCGTGCCGGTGTGCGCCGCGTTCGGCGTCTCGCTCGCCATGGTGCTCGAGGGGGCGACGTTCGGCGAGATCGTCGGCGCCGTGGTGCCGCTGCTCATCACGGTGGTCGTGCACATCGCCTTCTGGACCACCCTCGTGTTCGTGGTGCTGGAGCGCACCGGGCACGAGACGATGACGAGCGGACGGTGGACGCCCGATCAGCTGCCCGAGCCGCGCCAGCGCGGCGCCGGACTCGGCGACATGGTCACCTCGCTCGCGTTCCTCGCGATCATGGCCGGTGTCGTGCTGTGGGACCACTTCGTCGGGCTCGCGCCGACGCAGCCGGGGCTGCCCTTCCTCGATCCGGGCCTATGGCCCTGGTGGATCATCGGGCTGTTCTTCCTGATGGCACTGGAAGCGGTGCTCGCGATCGTCGTCTACGCGGTCGGGCGCTGGACCCCCGCGCTGGCCGTGGCCAACGGCATCCTGAATCTTGTCGTCGCCGTGCCGGCGCTGTGGCTGCTGTTCGAGGGACGGCTGACCAACCCCGAGTTCTTCCCGACGATCATCGCCGACGACGGCGCGAAGGTCGGTGTGATCGTCAACGTGGTGTTCGGCTTCGTCATCGCCGGCATCGCGATCTGGGACACGGTGGATGCCGCGATGAAGGCGAGGCGGGCCGGCCGAGGCTGACCCGCTCGCGTTCCTCAACTGAGGAACTGGGCCGAGATGAGGACGCGCGAGCCGCTGCGCGTCCTCATCTCGGCAATCCTCCTCGAACGAGGATCGCCCCCTCGCAGCGGCCATAGTCTTTTTGCCATGCCTCTCCTCGACACTCCTGTGCGCCTCGGCGTGCAGCTGCAGCCCCAGCACGCCCCGTACTCCGCGTTCCGCGACGCCGTCCTGCGTCTCGAGGAGATGGGCGTCGACATCCTCTTCAACTGGGACCACTTCTTCCCGCTGTCGGGCGACCCCGACGGCCTGCACTTCGAGTCGTGGACCATGCTCGCCGCCTGGGCGGAGCAGACCGAGCGCGTCGAGTTCGGTGCGCTGGTCAACTGCAACAGCTACCGCAACCCCGACCTGCAGGCCGACATGGCCCGCACCGTCGACCACATCTCGGCGAAGGACGGCGTCGGCCGCTTCATCTTCGCGACGGGCTCCGGCTGGTTCGCCCGCGACTACGAGGAGTACGGCTACGATTTCGGCACCGCCGGCTCGCGGCTCGACGACCTCGCCGCCGGGCTCGAGCGCATCGAGGCCCGCTGGCAGAAGCTCAACCCGGCTCCCACGCGCGAGATCCCGGTCATGATCGGCGGTCAGGGCGAGCAGAAGACGCTGCGCCTCGTCGCCCGGCACGCCGACATCTGGCACAGCTTCGTGCGCCCCGACCAGCTGCCGCACAAGCTCGACGTCATCGAGAAGTGGTCCGAGCGCGAGCAGCGCGACACCTCCAACCTCGTGATCTCCAACGAGCTGCACCAGCGCGGCGAGGGCTTCGCCGACGAGCTGTACGACGCCGGCGTGCGACTGTTCACGCTCGGCTTCCAGGGCCCCGACTGGGACTACGACCTGATCCGCTCGTGGCTGCGCTGGCGCGACTCGAAGAACGCCTGAGCGGGGGACGGATGCCGCGTCCCGCGCCTGCGGCCGCGCGGGGCGTCACGAACCGGGCGGCGGGGCGCACCCGCGACTAAAATCGCGGGGTGACCGCTGCCCCTCCCGTTCCCCGCTTCGCCCTCGACATCGACGGCGTGCCGCGTCCGGAGCGCTCGCAGCAGCTGCTGGACGGCGTGCGCGAGCGGGTCGTGATCGCCGACGGCGCGATGGGCACCATGCTGCAGCGGTACGACCTGTCGATCGACGGGGACTTCCAGGGGCTCGAGGGCTGCAACGAGATCCTCAACGTCTCGCGGCCGGACGTCGTCGCCGCGATCCACGACGCCTACCTCGAGGTCGGCGTCGACGCGGTCGAGACGAACACGTTCGGCGCGAACTGGTCGAACCTCGGCGACTACGGCATCGAAGACCGCATCGCCGAGCTGGCTGCCGCGGGGGCGCGCATCGCGCGGGAGCGGGCAGAGGCGGCCGAGGCCGCCGACGGACGCGTGCGCTGGGTGCTCGGCTCGATGGGCCCGGGCACGAAGCTGCCGAGCCTCGGCCACACGACCTACGACAACCTCAAGCAGACGTTCGCGCTGCAGGCCGAGGGACTCATCGACGGCGGCGCCGACGCCTTCCTGGTCGAGACCTCGCAGGACCTGCTGCAGACCAAGGCCGCCATCAACGGCTGCCGTCAGGCGATCGTGAGCCGCGGCATCCGTCTGCCGATCTTCGTCGAGGTGACGGTCGAGACCACCGGCACCATGCTCATGGGATCCGAGATCGGCGCCGCGCTCACGGCGATCGAGCCGCTCGGCGTCGACGCGATCGGCCTCAACTGCGCCACCGGCCCCACCGAGATGAGCGAGCACCTGCGGCACCTGTCCAAGCACGCCACCGTGCCGGTTGCGTGCATGCCGAACGCGGGTCTTCCCGTGCTCGGGGCGAACGGCGCGCACTACCCGCTGTCCCCGGCCGAGCTCGCGACGGCGCACGAGCAGTTCGTGCGCGAGTTCGGACTCGGCCTCGTCGGCGGATGCTGCGGCACGACGCCCGAGCACCTCGCCGCGGTCGTCGAGCGCCTGGCGCCCTTGCGAGCCGTCCCCGCCCGGTCGTTGGGCGAGGGAGCGCCGGCGACCGAGACGAAGCCGGCCGCGCCTCCCGCAGGCGCTCAGAGCGTTTCGTCTCGCTCGTCCCTCGCTCGCTCAACGACCGAGGACCCCGGCGTCGCGTCGCTGTACCAGCACGTCTCGTTCCAGCAGGATGCCTCGTACCTCGCCATCGGTGAGCGCACCAACGCGAACGGCTCGAAGGCGTTCCGCGAGGCGATGCTGGAGGAGCGATGGGACGACTGCGTCGAGATCGCCCGCGATCAGATCCGCGTGGGCGCGCACCTGCTCGACGTCTGCACCGACTACGTCGGCCGCGACGGCGCCGCCGACATGCGCGAGGTGGTGTCGCGCCTGGCGAGCGCCTCGACGCTCCCCCTCGTCATCGACTCGACCGAGCCGGCGGTCATCGCGGCAGGGCTCGAGCTCATCGGCGGGCGCCCGGTCGTCAATTCCGTGAACTACGAGGACGGCGACGGTCCGACCTCGCGCTTCGGTCGCATCATGCCGCTCGTGAAGGAGCACGGCACCGCCGTCGTGGCGCTGACGATCGACGAGCACGGTCAGGCCCGCACCACCGAGGGCAAGGTGCAGATCGCCACGCGGCTCATCGACGAACTCGTCGGTGAGTGGGGCCTGCGGGTCAGCGACATCATCGTCGACTGCCTGACGTTCCCGATCGCGACCGGCCAGGAGGAGACGCGCCGCGACGCCATCGAGACGATCGAGGCGATCCGGCAGATCACCGCGAAGTACCCGGGCATCAACACGACCCTCGGCGTCTCGAACGTGTCATTCGGCCTCAACCCCGCCGCGCGCAGCGTGCTGAACTCGGCGTTCCTGCACGAGGCGGCCGAGGCCGGGCTGACCTCGGGCATCATCGACGCGGCGAAGATCGTGCCGCTCGCCTCGATCTCCGACGAGCAGCGCAAGGTCGCGCTCGACCTGGTGTGGGACCGCCGCGAGTACGACGCGGACGGCAACGTCACGTACGACCCGCTGGCACGGATGCTGGACCTCTTCGCCGGCGTCGACACCGCCGCGCTGCGCAATCAGCGAGCCGCCGAGCTCGCCGAACTGCCGGTGGGCGAGCGGCTCGAGCGCCGCATCATCGACGGCGAGGGCAAGGGACTCGAAGCCGACCTCGACCTGGCGCGCGAGGGCGGGCTGGCGCCGCTGCAGATCATCAACGACCACCTGCTCGAGGGCATGAAGATCGTGGGTGAGCGGTTCGGCGCGGGCGAGATGCAGCTGCCGTTCGTGCTGCAGTCCGCCGAGGTGATGAAGACCGCGGTCGCGCTGCTCGAACCGCACATGGAGAAGTCGGATGCCTCGGGCAAGGGCCGCATCGTGCTCGCCACGGTGCGCGGCGACGTGCACGACATCGGCAAGAACCTCGTCGACATCATCCTCACCAACAACGGGTACGACGTCGTGAACCTCGGTATCAAGCAGCCGATCGCCGACATCATCGCGGCCGCCGAGGAGCACAACGCCGACGTCATCGGCATGTCGGGCCTGCTCGTGAAGTCCACGGTCGTGATGAAGGAGAACCTCGAGGAGCTCCGCTCCCGCGGGCTCGGCACGAAGTGGCCGGTGATCCTCGGCGGTGCGGCGCTCACGCGCGCCTACGTCGAGGACGACCTCGCCTCGCTGTTCGACGGCGAAGTCCGGTACGCCCGCGACGCCTTCGAGGGCCTCGCGCTCATGGAGCCGCTCGTGAAGATCGCGCGGGGCGCCGACCCCGCCTCCGTCGGACTCCCGGCGTTGAAGAAGCGCCGCCATGCGGCGGGATCGAAGCTCACGCTCACCGAACCGGAGGCGATGCCGACGCGCTCGGACGTGGCATCCGACAATCCCGTCCCCGCGCCGCCGTTCTGGGGCACGCGGATCGTCCGCGGCATCGCGCTGCACGACTACGCCGCCTTCCTCGACGAGCGCGCGACGTTCATGGGGCAGTGGGGCCTGAAGCCCGGCCGCGGCGAGGACGGGGCGTCGTACGAGCAGCTCGTCGACACCGAGGGGCGGCCGCGGCTGCGCTACTGGCTCGACCGCATCCTCGGCGAGGGCATGCTCGACGCGTCGGTCGCGTACGGCTACTTCCCGGTCGTCTCGGAGGGCAACGACGTCGTCGTACTGCACCACGGCGACGACCCGACGGGCGTGCTGGGATCGGCGGGTCTCTTGGCGCCCGACGGCGGCAGCATCGATGGGCCCTCCGCAGGGTCCGGGCGTGGCGGGGAGCTCGGCACCGAGCGCCTGCGCTTCCACTTCCCGCGCCAGCGCCGCGACCGCCACCTGTGCCTCGCCGACTTCGTCCGCTCGCGGGAGTCTGGCGCCGTGGATGTTCTCCCGGTGCAGCTTGTGACGGCGGGTGCGCACATCGACTCGGTCACCGCGAAGCTGTTCGCCGCGGACAAGTACCGCGACTACTACGAGCTCAATGGGCTCGTGATGCAGCTGACCGAGGCGCTCGCCGAGTTCTGGCACGCGCGCATCCGCTCCGAGCTCGGCTTCGGCGACGAGGATCCCACCGAGACGGCGGGCCTGTTCAAGCTCGAGTACCGCGGCGCCCGCTTCTCACTGGGCTACCCCGCGTGCCCCGATATGGAGGACCGCCGCAAGGTCGTCGAGCTGCTGCGCCCCGAGCGCATGGGCGTCGAGCTCAGCGAGGAGCTGCAGCTGCACCCCGAGCAGTCGACCGACGCCTTCGTCTTCCACCACCCCGAGGCGAAGTACTTCTCGGTCTGAGACGTGAGGGAGAGCGGATGCCGCGGCCCGCGGCATCCGTCATCGCTCGGTCATCACTCCGACGTGATCTCGACCGACACGCTGCCCAGCGAGCCATGGGTCAGGGTGTCGGGCGACGCCGTGAGGAACGACGCCAGGGCGAGCAGGGCAGCCAGGAGCGGCACGGCCCACAGGGCTGTCGCCGCGATGCGGAGTGTGCGGTTGATGACCGCGGTGCGGGTGGCCTTCGCGGCGGAGCCGAGAGCGACCACGAAGACGAGAGCCATCAGGAACCACGTGAGCGGCGAGGGGCCGAGGGTCGCGTTGTAGCAGACGGGCTCGACCGATTCACTCGCCGGCAGGCAGCCGCCGCGCGAGGCGCGCGCGAATGCGCCGTACAGCACGGCCCACACCAGGCCGCGCCGCGCCAGGGACAGGATCTCGGGAAAGTAATGCCCGATCAGGGGCATGACGGCGGGCGGACTGCTCGCAGCGGTGGTCGATGTCATGGTGCCCTTCCGCCTCGACTCTTCCGTCACCGTAGGGCCTCGACCCGCTGTCGCGCCACCGGCAGGGCAGGACGCACGGAGTTCAGCGGCTTCGCGCGGCGCAGGGCGGCGAGGATCGGCCGGCCGACCACGATGAGGCCGACGACGGTCGTGATGGCGCGGAGGGTGTCCCAGCTGAGCGTCGAGGTGACCAGCGAGTACAGGAGGAAGCTCGAGAGGTTGACGTCCAGCGGTGCGGCGCCGTCGTACGAGATGCCGGTGCCGTACCCGACGGCGAAGGGCCAGAACCACAGGTTCATGAGCAGCCCGAAGGTGTACGAGGCGACGATGCCGTAGGCGCAGAGCATGGCGATCTCGGCGGCGCGAGGGAGCCGGCGGGGCAGCAGGCCCGCAACGCCGCCCACCCACGCGCAGGCGAACATCTGGAACGGCGTCCACGGCCCGAACGTGCCGGTGATCACGGTCGACAAGGCGATGGTCGCCAGGCCGAGCAGCATGCCGAAGCGCGCCCCGTACGCGCGGCCGGCGAGGATCAGCAGGATGAACACCGCCTCGACCCCACCCACGCCGGTGCCGGCGATGCGCACCGCCGCCCCGATCGCGGCGAGTGTGCCGAGCAGGGCGAGCATGTGGGCGGAGCGCACCGTGCCGTCGAGCGTCGCCACCACGACCAGCGCGGCGAGGGGGATCAGCGCGAGCGCGGCGATCGGCACGGCCGCATAGGCCTGCGCCGGCACCGCGGTCGCGACGAGCGGCCAGCAGAACGCCGCCAGCGCGACGAGATTGGCGGCGACGAGGGCGGCGAACGCCACCCGTGGCCGGTCACGGCGCCGACGGCCGACGGAGGGGGAGCGCGGGACGGAGGGGGAGCGGGGGACGGAGGC
>NZ_JBJDRK010000101.1:0-7006 GCF_044987405.1 Microbacterium sp. ZW T2_14
CTGTAGCCGGCGGGCGGCGCCGGCGGCGTGTAGCCGGCCGGGGGCTGGTATCCCGCCGGGGCGCCGTAACCGGGCGCAGTGGCGGGGTTGGCCGGGTAGCCGCCCGACGGCACCTGAGCCGGGACGCCCGACCACACGGTCTTGTCGGCGAGGAAGTTGCCGGCCCACGGCGCGGCCGGGATGGCGGTGTTCCAGCGCGAGCGGTCGAACGCGTTGATGCCGAGCCAGACGATCGCGAGGAAGAAGTAGAGGATCAGCCAGACGGCCTCCTTCTGCAGCTTCAGGCCCACCCGCCAGGCGGCCATCAGCGTGTAGAGGAAGGCGGCGATGCCGATGAGCGAGCCGAGCACGGGCACCCAGCCGAGCACGATGCCGCCGCCCCACAGCACCAGCAGCCACCACGGGTTGAGGTCGCCGAGCTTCACGAAGATCAGGGTGTTGTACACCGGCACCCATGCACGCCAGCGGCCCTGCACCCCGGCCTTGTCGAAGATCTTCATCAAGAACCACGACGCGATGATGTACCCGGCGATGGCGAAGAGGAAGAGGAGCGGTGCGAGGACGAGCCAGGCGATCAGGGCCCCCGCCCCGCTGCCGTCGTTGTAGTCCATGGTCATGGTGGAGCGACCTCCGAGAGAGTCGATTCGAGAACGCGTCAGGAGACGCCCGCGGAGCCCCTGCTCCGCTGGACACATGCTAGCGACGCTCACAGCTTCCTGTCAGCATTGACGTCATATCGGGGGGATGGCCCCCTCGGGTCCCCGGTGGATAGCCTGGGCATCACCAGATCGAAGGGCCGCCATGACAGACCAGAATCCTTCCGCCCCCACTCCCCCGCCGCTGCCCCCGCAGTCGGCCGCAGAGGCGGCGCGCACCGCGGACCCCGACGACACCGGCGTCCCCACCGTCCGGGGTGACGCCGGCGATGTCGGCAAGGGATTCTTCACGGCCCTGTTCGACCTGTCGTTCCGCACCTTCATCACGCGGCGCCTGGCCAGCGTGTTCTACCTGGTGGGACTCATCGCGATCGGCATCGGATTCATCGTCTATTTCGTCGGCGGGATCATGAGCGCCATCTCGGTCATGTGGTTCAACGTCGGAGCCGGCGTCACCGGACTCATCGCGACGATCATCGTCGTGCCGGTGCTCACCTTCCTCGCGATCGTCCTGCTGCGGTTCATCATCGAGGCCGTCGTGGCCCTCATCGCGATCGCCGAGAACACCGAGCGCACGGCGCAGCACACGCGGCGCTGAGGAGACTTCGACAAGCTCCGTCACCGGTCGCCGAGCTTGTCGAGCGGCCCCGCCGCGCCCGGGGGCCGCGGAGATCAGGCGAAGAGCTCGAGCTCGCCGCCAGCGGTCTCGCGCACACGCAGGCCGACGGCATCCGTCCACCGCAGGAAGCCCGCCGCCGATGCGATGCGCGGGCGGTCCTGGGCGAGGCGGCGAACGAGTGCCCCCTTGGCGTGCTTGTTGAAGTGGTTGAGCGCGCGGACGGCCCCGTCCGCCCCTTCGCTGACGACGCGCACGTAGCGCGAGGCGATGCCGGCGGGTACCGGTCCGAGCGCCGCATACGCCTCCGAGCGCAGGTCGAGCACGAAGCGGGGCGCGAGATCCGCGAGTGCCGCGGATACATCGCCCGCCCAGAGCCGCCGCAGCGGCACCATGCCCGGCAGGGATGTGGCGGCCCCGAGGCGATAGGCCGGAATGGCGTCCAGCGCACCCACCGGGCCGAATGGTGCCGAATGGACGAGCACGTGGGCGCCCAGCCACCGTCGACCGGCGGCGGGGACGGATGCCGCATCCAGCGCGTCGTAGAGCACACCGGTGTACCGGTCGATCGCCGGCATCGTCGGGGCTGTCCGCAGTTGCGCGTTCACCACGATCTCGCCACGCTGCGTCGGCCCCAGTTTGAGCACGCGCGCCGCCTCGTCCGCGTCGCCGGCCAGGCCGATGAGCGCGTCGATCACGGCTTCACGCTGCGGCATCAGCTGGGGCAGCGCGAGGGACGCCGGCTGCAGCGGGGGTCCGGAACCGCCCGCCCGCTTGGTCTCGGACGGCGGAAGAAGGATGAGCATTCTATGAATCCCGGTCGATGAGCGGGTGCCCCTCGACAAGCTCAGGCACCGTCGGCGAGACGAGACGCCCCGAGCCGTCCAACGGCTCGGGGCGTCTCTTCAACGGCAGTGCGTTCAGGCGATCAGCGCGGCGTTTCCGGCGACGATCGTGAGGTCGTCGCCCTCCATCGACAGGAACCCGTCCTGTGCGTTGGCGATGATCTTCGTCCCCGAGGTCTCGGTGATGCGCACCTGACCCTCGGCGAGGATCGCCAGCACCGGCTCGTGACCGCTCATGAAGCCGATCTCGCCCTCGACGGTCTTGGCGACGACGAGCGACGCCTCACCCGACCAGACCTCCGCGTCTGCGGAGACCAGGCTCACCTTGAGCGGCATGTCAGCCGTTCTCCTTCTGGATGCGCGCCCACTGCTCTTCGACGTCGGAGATGCCGCCGACGTTGAAGAACGCCTGCTCGGCGACGTGGTCGAACTCGCCCTTGACGATGGCGTCGAACGACTCGATGGTCTCCTTGATCGGGACCGTCGAACCCTCGACACCGGTGAACTTCTTCGCCATGTAGGTGTTCTGCGACAGGAACTGCTGGATGCGGCGGGCACGGGAGACGACGATCTTGTCCTCTTCGGACAGCTCGTCGACACCGAGGATCGCGATGATCTCCTGCAGCTCCTTGTTCTTCTGGAGGATCTGCTTCACGGCGGTGGCCACGCGGTAGTGGTCCTCGCCGATGTAGCGCGGGTCCAGGATGCGGCTGGTCGAGGTCAGCGGGTCGATGGCCGGGTACAGGCCCTTCGACGCGATCTCGCGCGAGAGCTCGGTCGTGGCATCGAGGTGAGCGAACGTGGTCGCCGGCGCCGGGTCGGTGTAGTCGTCGGCGGGGACGTAGATCGCCTGCAGCGAGGTGATCGAGTGACCGCGCGTCGAGGTGATGCGCTCCTGCAGCACACCCATCTCGTCGGCGAGGTTCGGCTGGTAGCCCACCGCGGACGGCATGCGGCCGAGGAGCGTCGAGACCTCGGAACCGGCCTGCGTGAAGCGGAAGATGTTGTCGATGAAGAGCAGCACGTCCTGCTTCTGCACGTCGCGGAAGTACTCCGCCATCGTGAGCGCCGAGAGGGCCACGCGCAGACGCGTCCCCGGCGGCTCGTCCATCTGTCCGAAGACGAGGGCGGTCTTGTCGAAGACGCCCGCCTCCTCCATCTCGGCGATGAGGTCGTTGCCCTCACGGGTGCGCTCGCCGACACCGGCGAACACCGACACGCCGCCGTGGTCCTGCGCGACGCGCTGGATCATCTCCTGGATGAGGACGGTCTTGCCGACGCCGGCGCCGCCGAAGAGGCCGATCTTTCCACCCTGCACGTACGGGGTGAGCAGGTCGATGCTCTTGATGCCGGTCTCGAACATCTCGGTCTTCGACTCGAGCTGATCGAACGAGGGCGCCTGACGGTGGATGCCCCAGCGCTCGGTGATCTCGATGGTCTCGCCCGGCTCGCCGTTCAGCACGTCGCCCGTGACGTTGAAGACCTTGCCCTTGGTGACGTCGCCGACCGGAACCGTGATGGGGCCGCCGGTGTCGCGCACCTCCTGGCCGCGGACCATGCCGTCGGTGGGCTTGAGGGAGATGGCGCGCACGAGGTCGTCGCCGAGGTGCTGTGCGACCTCGAGCGTGATCTCGGTCGACTCCTCGCCGATCACGATCGTCGTCTTCAGCGCGTTGTAGATGTCGGGGATCGAGTCGTGCGGGAACTCGATGTCGACGACGGGGCCGGTGACGCGTGCGACGCGCCCGACGACCGCCGTCTCGGTCTTGTCAGCGGTGAGGCTCATGGCTTCTTCTCTTTCGTGTGGTCTGACGTCGCAGCAGTGGCTACTTGCCCGAGGAAAGGGCGTCGGCGCCGCCGACGATCTCGGCGATCTGCTGCGTGATCTCTGCCTGGCGCGCGTTGTTGCGCAGGCGCGTGTAGTCGGTGATGAGCTTGTCGGCGTTGTCGCTGGCCGACTTCATCGCCTTCTGGGTCGCGGCATGCTTGGCCGCCGACGACTGCAGGAGGGCGTTGAAGACCCGGCTCTGGATGTAGACGGGCAGCAGCGCATCGAGCACGGTCTCGGCGTCCGGCTCGAACTCGTAGAGCGGGTACACCTGCGCGGACGACTGCTCCGCGGCCTCGACGACCTCGAGCGGAAGCAGGCGCACCGTCTCGGGCGACTGCGTCATCATGCTGACGAAGCGGTTGTAGACGAGGTGGATCTCGTCGACGCCGTTCTCGTCGCCGCCGCGGTCGTACGCGTCCAGCAGGGTGGCGGCGATCTCCTCGGCCGTCGTGAAGTGCGGCGTGTCGGTGTCACCCGTCCACTCGGCCGCGGCGTCCATGCGACGGAACTGGAAGAAGCCGACGGCCTTGCGACCGACGAGGTAGAACACCGGCTCCTTGCCCTGGCGGCGGATCAGCTCGGCCAGTTCGAGGCCCTCGCGGAGGATCTGCGAGTTGAAGGCGCCCGCCAGACCGCGATCGGAGGAGAAGATCACGACCGCGGAGCGGCGGATCGTCTCACGTTCGACGGTCAGCGGGTGGTCGACGTTGGAGTGCGTCGCCACCGCGGAGACGGCGCGCGTCACAGCACGCGCGAAAGGCGACGACGCGCGCACGCGCGCCATGGCCTTCTGGATGCGCGAAGCCGCGATGAGTTCCATCGCCTTCGTGATCTTCTTGGTCGTCTGAGCAGTGCTGATCTTCTGCTTGTAGACCCGGAGTTGTGCGCCCATTGTCCTAGTCCGGTGCCGCCTTAGCGGCGGCCCTTGACGATCTTCTCCTGGTTGACATCCTCGGCCTCGGCAGCCGCGACCTCTTCATGCCCCGGCTTGCCGATCGCCTGGCCCTTGCCGGCCTGGAACTCGAGGATGAAGTCGTCGGTCCGCTTGGTGAGCTCGGCGACGGTGTCGTCATCGAGCACGTTCGTGTCCCGCAGCGTGTCGAGGATCGTGGTGTTGCGGCGGAGGTAGTCCAGCAGCTCGCGCTCGAACGACAGCACGTCCTCGACCTCGATCGAGTCCAGCTTGCCGTTGGTGCCGGCCCAGATCGAGACGACCTGCTCCTCCACGGGGTACGGCGAGTACTGCGGCTGCTTGAGCAGCTCGGTCAGACGCGCGCCGCGGGCGAGCTGGCGACGGGATGCCGCATCCAGATCGCTCGCGAACATCGCGAACGCCTCGAGCGAGCGGTACTGGGCGAGCTCGAGCTTGAGCGTTCCCGAGACCTTCTTGATGGACTTGACCTGGGCGTCGCCGCCGACGCGCGACACCGAGATGCCCACGTCGACCGCGGGACGCTGGTTGGCGTTGAACAGGTCCGACTGCAGGAAGATCTGGCCGTCGGTGATCGAGATCACGTTGGTCGGGATGTACGCCGAGACGTCGTTCGCCTTGGTCTCGATGATCGGCAGGCCGGTCATCGAGCCCGCACCCAGCTCGTCAGACAGCTTCGCGCAGCGCTCCAGCAGACGGGAGTGCAGGTAGAAGACGTCACCCGGGTACGCCTCACGGCCCGGCGGGCGGCGCAGGAGCAGCGAGACCGCGCGGTAGGCCTCGGCCTGCTTGGTCAGGTCGTCGAAGATGATGAGGACATGCTTGCCCTCGTACATCCAGTGCTGTCCGATCGCGGAGCCGGTGTACGGCGCGAGGTACTTGAAGCCTGCCGGGTCGGAGGCGGGGGCCGCGACGATGGTCGTGTACTCCATCGCGCCGGCGTCCTCGAGGGCGCCCTTCACGGCCGCGATCGTCGAGCCCTTCTGGCCGATGGCGACATAGATGCAGCGCACCTGCTTGTCGACGTCACCCGACTCCCAGTTCGCCTTCTGGTTGATGATCGTGTCGATCGCGATGGCGGTCTTGCCGGTCTGGCGGTCGCCGATGATGAGCTGGCGCTGGCCACGGCCGACCGGGATCATCGCGTCGATCGCCTTGATGCCGGTCTGCAGCGGCTCGTGCACGCTCTTGCGCTGCATGACGCCCGGCGCCTGCAGTTCGAGAGCGCGACGGCCGGTGGTGGCGACCTCGCCGAGGCCGTCGATCGGGTTGCCGAGCGGGTCGACGACGCGGCCCAGGTAGCCGTCGCCGACGGCGACCGAGAGCACCTCGCCGGTGCGGGTCACCTGCTGGCCGGCCTCGACACCCGAGAACTCGCCCAGGACGACGACACCGATCTCGTGCTCGTCGAGGTTCAGCGCGAGGCCGCTCGTGCCGTCGCCGAACGTCACGAGCTCGTTCGCCATGACACCGGGCAGGCCCTCGACGTGGGCGATGCCGTCCGCGGCGTCGACGACGGTGCCGACCTCGGTGGCCGCAGCCCCGGTGGGCTCGTAGGCGGCGACGAAGTCCTTCAGCGCGTCACGGATGACGTCGGGGCTGATAGAGAGATCTGCCATTGTTTTCCTTCGTTCATGGGGCCTCGGCCCCGAAAGCTCCGCGCGGTTCCTGTCTCGGCTCCGCGTGGGAAGTCTGTGTCAGCCGGCGAGCCGCTGACGGAGGTCGGCCAGTCGCGCCGACACGCTCGCGTCGATGACGTCGTCTGCGATCTGCACGCGCAGGCCGCCGACGACCGTCGGGTCGACGATGGTGTTCAGTGACACCGGGGTCCCGTACCGCTTGGACAGGGCGGCGGTGAGCCGCTCGCTCTGCACCGCGTTCAGGGGCGCGGCGGCCACGACCGTCGCGACGGCCCGGTTGCGCTGGTCGGCGACGATGTCGGTCGCGCGCGTCAGCAGCTGGCGGATGCGTCGCTCGCGCGGCTGCTGGACGAGGGATGCCGCGATCAGCGTCGCCCCCGCGCTCGCGCGCCCCTTGAGCAGCGTCTCGACGAGCGCGCCCTTCGCGGCGGAGTCACCCAGCCGACGTCCGAGCGCCAGCTCGAGGTCGGGGTTCTCTGCCACCGTG
>NZ_JBJDRK010000102.1:0-6844 GCF_044987405.1 Microbacterium sp. ZW T2_14
CGCCCCCGCAGGCGGCGCAGCCGTCGGCGCCTGATCCGTCTTCTCCGGTCGCGGTGCCGTCATGCGGCATCGCGACCGCGCTATGGTGAGCGCAAGCGGCGCGTCTGGCGCCGTCACTTCGCAGTCAAGAAAGGCGTATCGTGCACATCCTCGATGCCGTCACCACCGGATACGAATACCAGGGCTTCTGGGGCTCCTTCTGGGACATCATCTGGTGGTTCCTCTGGATCTTCTTCTTCATGGCGTACCTGTTCGCGCTGTTCGCCGTCATCGGCGACCTGTTCCGCGACCACAAGCTGAGCGGATGGTGGAAGGCGGTCTGGATCATCTTCCTGATCTTCGTCCCGTTCCTCACGCTGCTCGTCTACCTCATCGCCCGCGGCAACGGCATGGCTCGGCGCGGCGCGAAGCAGGCGGCCGAGCTGCAGAGCGCGCAGGACGCCTACATCAAGTCCGTTGCGGGCTCGGGCGCGGCCAGCCCCGCCGACGAGATCGCCAAGGCCAAGGGTCTGCTGGACGCCGGCACGATCACCCAGGCCGAATACGACGCCATCAAGGCCAAGGCGCTGAGCTGATCACCACACCGGGCTGATCAGCCCTTGGGCTGATCAGCGCTCGCCGACACGAAACGCCCCTGTCCGCTTCACGGGTAGACGGGGGCGTTTCCGGTCGCCTGCGCGATGATGCGCGCGACCATCTCGTCGCTCGTGGTGTTCTCCCCCGGCTGGTTCGGCTTGCCCAGCCCGTGGTAGTCGCTGGAGCCGGTGACGATCAGGTCCCGGTCGCGGCACAGGTTCCGCAGGGTGGTGAGCGCAGGATCCCGGTTCTCACGGTGGCCGAGTTCGAAGCCGGCGAGGCCGGCGTCCAGCATCCGTTCCATCAGCCGCATCGGCAGCAGGCCGGCCCGCCCCGCGGGGTGGGCGATCACCGGCACTCCCCCGGCCCCGGCCACCAGTCCCACCGCGGTCACCGGATCGGGCGCGTACAGGGCGACGTAGTAGTCGCCGCCGGGACTCAGGATGCCGGCGAACGCCTCGGCGCGGTCACGCACGAGCCCGCGCGCCACCAGCGCGTCGGCGATGTGGGGGCGCCCGACGGTGGCACCGTCGGTCGTCTGCTCGAGGATGTCATCCCACACCAGGTCGTAGTCGCGCGAGATGCGGTCGGCCATCAGCCGGGCGCGATCCAGCCGCGACGAGCGGATGCGGGTGGTCTCGGCGCGCAGGGCGGGTTCGTCGGGATCGGGCAGGTACGCCAGCACGTGGACGCTGCGCCATTCGTGGCGCGCCGACAGCTCCATGCCGGCGATGAAGGTCATGCCGAGCGAGGTGGCGGCGTCGGCCGCCTCCGCCCACCCCGAGGTCGTGTCGTGATCGGTCAACGCCGCCGTGCGCACCCCGTGCCGGTGCGCAGATGCCATCACCTCAGCGGGGGGCTGTGTGCCGTCGGAGTTCGCGGAATGAAGGTGCAGGTCGCTCGGTCCTTCGAAGCGCTGCGAGCCGGGCATCCTCCGAGGGTAGCGCGACGGCCGCAGGCGGCACGCCGGTGCGCTGACGGATCTCACAGCCTGCTCGCATAGAGTCGCGGTCGTGCTTCGCCTGCTCGGGATCCTCGCGACAGTGCTGTGCGCGATCGCTGCAGCGGTGCTCACGTTCCCCGGCTTCTTCCGCGTCGAGCGCATCTACCCGATCGCCCAGATCGTGTCGTTCCGCGGCATCCTCGCGCTCGCGTTCGCTGCGGCCGCCCTTCTGGCCCTGCTTCTTGCGATCGCGCGACCCGTACGCCCGCTGGCGTTCTCGATCGCGCTCGTCGCCGGTGTCGCGACGGTGGCGAACATCGCGGTGCTGTCTGCTCGCGGGGGGCTCGGCACCGACCCGCTGCCTGCGAAGACGGAGTCCAGCGTCCGCGTGATGACGTGGAACACCGCCGGCCCCGCGACGCCGCCCGAGACGATCGCGAAGATCGCCGTGGCGATGGATGCCGACATCGTGGCGCTGCCCGAGACCACCATCGAGACCGGTGAGAGCGTCGCGCTGGCGATGCGCGACCTCGGGCATCGGATGTGGGCGCATCATGCTTCGGACCCCTCCACGGAGTGGGATGCCGGGTCCACCACCCTGCTGATCTCGCCCGAGCTGGGCGACTACGCGGTGATCGAGTCCTCGCTCGACGGCACCAGCAACACCTCGACGGTGCCGAGCGCCGTCGCGATGCCGGTGTCGGGCGACGGCCCCATCGTCGTCGCCGTGCATGCCGTCGCGCCGCGGCCGAGCTACATGCAGAGCTGGCGCGACGATCTGCAGTGGCTGGCGGACCAGTGCGTCGACGGCAATGTGATCATGGCGGGCGACTTCAACGCCACCGTCGACCACATGACGGGTCTCGGGCTCGACGGCGCCACCCTGGGCCACTGCACGGACGCCGCCGTCGAGACGGGCAACGGCGCGCTGGGCACGTGGTCCGCCGACATGCCGGCCGTCCTCGGCGCACCCATCGACCACGTCATGGCCACACCGCGGTGGCGCGCATCCGGCTCGCTGGTGCTGCGGTCGCTCGACGACTCCGGATCCGACCACCGCCCGCTGATCGTGCAGTACGAGCCGGCCGGCTGAGCCTGTCTCGCACCCGGCGACGCGTGCGAGACTGGGACGCATGAGCAGCGCAGCCAGCGAGCAGTCCACCGGCGCCACGAGCACCACGGAGACCGCCACACCGCCCACGACCAGCACCAACCGGCGCCAGCCGTTCGGTCAGGGCTTCCTCGACACGATCTCCACCGGATGGGCCGAGCGGCCCGACACCGCGCCGCCCGTGCGCCCGCAGGCGCCCTTCGCCGCGCGACGCCGCGATGCCGTCTCGGCGGCGTTCCCCGGCAAGCGTCTGGTCATCCCCGCCGGCGAGCTGAAGCAGCGCAGCAACGACACCGACTACCCGTTCCGTGCGCACTCCGCCTTCTCGCACCTCACCGGGTGGGCATCGGACTCCGAACCCGGCGCCGTGCTGGTCTTCGAGCCGCGCTCGTCGGGCGGCCACGACGTCACGCTGCACTTCCGCGAGCGCGCGGATCGCACGACGAGCGAGTTCTACTCGGACGCCTCGATCGGCGAGTTCTGGATCGGTCCGCGGCCGGCTCTGGCGGGCGTCGCGGCGGGTCTCGAGCTCGCGACCGCGCACATCGACGACTTCGAGTCCCGCGACGGCGATGTCGTGCTCGACGAGGACGACGACCTCACGCGGTTCGTGTCGGAACTGCGGCTCGTCAAGGACGCGTACGAAGTCGGGCAGATGGAGCTCGCCGTGCAGGTGACCGCCGCCGGCTTCGACGACATCGTCGCGAACCTGCCCGCCATCGTCGAGCACCCCCGCGGCGAGCGCGTCGTGGAGGGCGTGTTCCACCAGCGGGCCCGCAGCGACGGCAACGCGGTCGGATACGACACGATCGCGGCATCCGGTCCCCACGCGTGCTATCTGCACTGGACGCGCAACGACGGCGCCGTGGTGCCGGGCGACCTCATCCTGATCGACGCCGGCGTGGAGGTCGACAGCCTCTACACCGCCGACATCACCCGCACGCTTCCGGTCAGCGGCCGCTTCACCGACGTGCAGCGCAAGGTGTACGAGACGGTCCGCGAAGCCGCGGACGCCGCCTTCGCCGCCGCCCGCCCGGGCGTGAAGTTCCGCTCCGTGCACGAGGCCGCCATGCAGGTGATCGCGGCACGCGTCGCCGAATGGGGTCTGCTGCCGGTGACGGCCGAGGAGGCGCTGGATGCCGACAGCGGCGGCCACCACCGCCGCTACATGGTGCACGGCACCAGCCACCACCTCGGCATCGACGTGCACGACTGCGCGCGGGCGCGCCGCGACATGTACTACGACGGCATCCTCGAGGCCGGCATGGTCTTCACGATCGAGCCGGGGCTCTACTTCCAGATCGACGATCTCACCGTCCCGGAGGAGTACCGCGGCATCGGCGTGCGCATCGAGGACGACATCCTCATGACCGACGACGGCCCCGTCAACCTGTCGGCAGCCATCCCGCGCACCGCCGACGAGGTCGAGGCCTGGATCGCAGCAGGCGGACACTGAGCGTGCGGACGGGTTGCTGAGCTTGTCGAAGTACACCGCTCCGGCGTCGTTCACGACGCGCCCGACACTGACCGGCACGTTCGGGATGTCGGCATCGACGCACTGGCTCGCCACGGCCACCGCGCAGGCGGTGCTGGAGCGCGGCGGAAACGCGTTCGACGCGTCGGTCGCCGCGGCGTTCGTGCTCCACGTGGTCGAACCGCACCTCAACGGCCCCGGTGGCGACCTGGTCGCGCTCTTCCAGCCGTCGGATGCCGCCGGCCCGACGGTGCTCATGGGTCAGGGACCCGCGCCCGCGGGTGCCACGATCGCGCACTACCGCGACGAGGGCCTCGACCTGGTGCCCGGCGCCGGCGGTCTGGCCGCGGCGGTGCCCGGCGCCGTCGATGCCTGGCTGCTGCTGCTGCGCGACCACGGCACGTGGGAGCTCACCGACGTGCTGGCGTACGCGATCGGCTACGCGCGCGACGGGCACCCGCTGGTGGCAGGCGCCGCCGCGACGATCCGGCGCGTGGCGGAGCTGTTCCGGGACGACTGGACGACGTCCGCCGAGCTGTGGATGCCGGACGGCGAGCCTCCCGTCGCCGGACAGGTCATCCGCAATCCGGCGTACGCCGCCGTCCTCGACGGGCTGGTGCACGCCTCCTGCACCGTGCGGGACGACGGTCCGGTCGGTCGCGCCGCTCGCATCGACGCCGCGCGCCGCGAGTGGAAGACCGGGATCGTGGCGCACGAGGCCTCGGCGTTCCTCGCGCAGCCGCATCGGCACTCGGGCGGCGGCATGCACGCGGGTGTCATCACGGCCGACGACTTCGCCGGTTTCGAGGCGGGGTACGAACCCGCCGTGACGCGGGAGTTCCGCGGGCGCACGATCGCCAAGGCAGGCGCGTGGACGCAGGGGCCGGCGCTGCTGCAGACGCTCGGCCTGCTCGAGCCACTCGCCGACGACCTGCTCGACCCATCGCAGGAGGCCGGTGCGCACACGATCCTCGAGGCGCAGAAGCTCGCCTACGCCGACCGCGACAGCTGGTTCGGCGACGACGACGTCGACCTCGACGCCCTGCTGTCCGCCGAGTATCTCGACGCGCGGCGCGCACTGATCACCGAGACGGCCTCGGCCGAGTTCCGGCCGGGCGCACTCCCCGGGCGCGCGACGTTCCGCCCACCGCTGCGCACCACGTACGAGGCACCCCGGCTCGGCACCGGCGAACCGACCGTCGCTCCTGCCGAGCCACGCGTGTCGTCCTCCGGGGAGACCCGGGGAGACACGTGTCACCTCGATGTCATCGACCGCTGGGGCAACATCGTCTCGGCGACCCCGTCGGGCGGCTGGCTGCAGTCCTCCCCGACGATCCCCGCGCTCGGCTTCTGCCTGGGCACGCGCCTGCAGATGACGTGGCTCGAGCCGGGGCATCCGTCCTCCCTCGTACCTGGCCGGCGCCCGCGCACCACCCTCACGCCGACGCTCGTGCTGCGCGACGGTGTGCCCGAGTTCGCGATCGGCTCTCCCGGCGGCGACCAGCAGGACCAGTGGCAGCTGCTGACCCTCCTGCGGATCATCGTCGGCGGCTACTCGCCGCAACAGGCGATCGATGCACCCGCGCTGCACACCACGTCGCTGCCCGAGTCGTTCTGGCCCCGCACCTGGACACCGGCCGGCGCCATCGTCGAGGACCGCCTGGGCGATGCGCTGATCGCCGGCCTGGAACGCCGCGGACATGTGGTGACGCGTGCGGGCGACTGGGCGCTGGGGAGGGTGTCCGCCGTGGGACGGGATGCCGCCACCGGCGTCCTGTGGGCCGCCGCCAATCCCCGCGGCATGCAGGGATACGCCGCAGGACGCTAGCGAGGCTCCGGTCGCAGGACGCTAGGCAAGGCTCCGCCGCAGGACGCCAGCAAGGTTCCGCCGCAGGACGCCAGCAAGGCTCCGCCGCAGGACGCCAGGCAAGGCCCCGCGCTCGCCGGCCCCGGATCAGGCCGCGACGCGCACCTGCGGGCCGACATAGCGCGCCGACGGGCGGATGATCTTCGGGTCCCTCGCCTGCTCGAGGATGTGCGCGGTCCACCCGATCGTGCGGGCGACCGCGAAGGTCGGCGTGAACATCGATCGGGGCAGCCCGCACTGCTCCATCACCAGCGCCGCCCAGAACTCCACGTTGGCATGCAGGTCGCGGCCGGGCTTGGCCTCCGCGAGCAGCCGTTCGGCCGACTCCTGGAACCGCACGGCCAGCTCGACGCGCGGACCGCCGGTGCGCAGCGCGACGCGCTTCATGAGCTCGGCGCGCGGATCCGCCGTGCGGTACACGGCGTGGCCGAATCCCATCAGCCGCCGCCCGGCCGCGAGCTCACCGCGGATCCACGGCTCGATGCGGTCGGCCGTCGCGACGGCGTCGAGGCCGTCGAGCGCGCGGGACGGCGCCCCGCCGTGCAGCGGCCCGGTCAGGGCGCCGAGCGCACCGACGAGGCAGGCCGCGGCATCCGCTCCCGTGGAGGCGATGACGCGCGCGGTGAACGTCGAGGCGTTGAAGCCGTGGTCCATGACGGCGATCAGATAGGCGGTCAGCGCGCGCTCGGTCTCCTCATCGGGCTCACGGCCGGTCACCTGGTGCAGGTAGTTCGCGACGACGCCACGGCCGTCGAGTGCGGGCAGCACCGCCTCCCCGCGGCCCCGCCGCCAGAGCGCCCCGACGAGGACGGGCGTCGACGCGCCGAACGCGATCGCGTCGTCGAGGCGCTGTTCGTCGTCGAGGTCGTACAG
>NZ_JBJDRK010000103.1:0-6511 GCF_044987405.1 Microbacterium sp. ZW T2_14
CGCTAGGGCTTCGGAGCCTCCCGCGCCGGAGGCTCCGAAGCCGTAGCGTTCCACGACAGCCCCTCGCCGCCCGGCGAGGGGCTGTCGCGTTGAGCGGGCCGGGCCGTCGGCTCTCGCGCCCCGCCCGGCCAGGGCCCCGGCGGCAGAGGCCTCGGCGCGCAGCGGCCGTCGCGGGTCGCGTCGTGAGCGGGGTTAGCGTAGAGGCATGACCTCGACTGTTCCCCTGCGCCGCGTGGGCGCCTCCGGTCTCCTCGTCTCCGCCGTCGGACTCGGCTGCAACAACTTCGGTCGTGAGGGCACGCGCACCGAGACGCTGGAGGGCACCCGTGCGGTGCTGGATGCGGCCATCGATGCCGGCGTGACGTTCCTCGACACCGCCGACATGTACGGCGGCGAGCCCGGCCAGTCCGAGACACTCATGGGGGAAGCCCTGCGCGGTCGCCGCGATCAGGTGACGCTCGCCACGAAGTTCGGTCACCCCGGCCGGGACATGGGCTACCCGCCGTCGGGTGCGAAGGGCTCGCGATCCTACGTGCGGCGTGCGGTCGAGGCATCCCTCACACGTCTGCAGACCGACTGGATCGACCTCTACCAGCTGCACGTGCCCGACAGCGACACCCCGCTCGAAGAGACCCTCGACGCGCTGGGCGACCTCGTTCGCGAGGGGAAGGTGCGCTACATCGGCCACTCGAACTTCTCGGGATGGCAGATCGCCGAGGCGCACTTCACCGCGCTCATGCGCCACGGGGTGCCGTTCGTCTCGTCGCAGAACCAGTACAGCCTCCTCTCCCGCGACGCCGAGCGGAACGTGCTGCGGGCGGTCGAGCGCTACCGTCTCGGCTTCTTCCCGTACTTCCCGCTGCACAACGGACTGCTGACCGGCAAGTTCACACGGGATGCCGCACCCGCCGATACGCGCATCATCCGGCAGCGCCGTCACCTCTACGACGACGCGCCGTGGGACGCGCTGGAGGCCTTCCAGGCATTCTGCGACGACCGGGACATCACGATGCTCGAGGCCACCTTCGGATGGCTGCTGTCGCACCGCGCGATCTCGAGCGTCATCGCCGGTGCGACGACGCCCGAGCAGGTCCTGGCCAATGCGGCGGCGGCGTCGGCGTGGACCCCCTCGGAGGACGATCTCGCCACCATCGACGGCCTCTTCCCGCCGCCCGAAGCTGCGGCCTGACAGCACCCGCGCCGGCGTCCGGAGCGAGTTCGCCCACGGCGTACGCCACGGCTTGTCGCCGCAGCGGACGCAGGCGTAGCGTCACTTCTCGTGCGCGGTCCGCGGGAGCGGACGTGTTCCGCGCGCCGAAAGGACCGTCGTGCTCGGAAAGCTCCTGGTGCGCTACCTCAAGCCGGCGTGGCCCCTCATCGTGGCAGTCGTCGTCTTCCAGCTGGCGCAGTCGATCGCATCGCTGTGGCTGCCGACGCTCAACGCCGACATCATCGACAACGGCGTCGTGACCGGCGACATCCCGTACATCTGGTCGACCGGCGGGTTCATGCTGATCGTCAGCCTGGTGCAGGTGGTGTGCGCGATCATCGCGGTGTATTTCGGCTCGCGGCTGGCCATGGGAATGGGGCGTGATCTGCGCGGCGACCTCTTCCACCGCGTGGTCGCGTTCTCGCAGCGCGAGGTGGGACAGTTCGGGGCGCCGTCGCTGATCACGCGCAACACCAATGACGTGCAGCAGGTGCAGATGCTGGTGCAGGTGTCGGCGACGCTGATGATCTCGGCCCCGATGCTGGCGATCGGCGGCGTGATCCTGGCCATCAGCCAGGACGTCGGCCTGTCGTGGCTGATGGCGGTCGCGATCCCGGTGCTGCTCATCATCGTGGGTCTCATCGTGTGGCGGATGGTCCCGGCGTTCACGCAGATGCAGAAGCGCATCGACCGCGTCAACCAGATCATGCGCGAGCAGCTCACCGGGATTCGCGTGGTGCGCGCGTTCGTGCGCGAGCGGGAGGAGCGTGCGCGCTTCGAACGCGCCAGCGATGACGTGAAGGACACGGCGCTGCGTGCCGGCAACCTCATGGCGCTGATGTTCCCAGCCGTGATGCTCGTCATGAACCTGTCGAGCGTCGCGGTCATCTGGTTCGGTGCCTTCCAGGTGCAGAACAACGGCGTGCAGATCGGCACGCTGTTCGCCTTCCTCACCTACCTGATGCAGATCCTCATGGGCGTCATGATGGCCACGTTCATGTTCGTCATGATCCCGCGCGCCGCGGTCTGCGCGAACCGGATCGGAGAGGTGCTCGAGACCGACGCCTCGGTGGCGGCGCCCGCGGTCGCGGCATCCGCTCCCGCTCCCGAAGGACGGATCGAGTTCGACCACGTCGACTTCGCGTACCCCGGGGCCGAGGACGCGGTGCTGCACGACCTCACCTTCACGATCGAGCCGGGAACGACGACCGCTGTCATCGGGTCCACGGGCTCCGGCAAGACGACCCTCATCAGCCTCGTGCCGCGCCTGTTCGACGTGACGGCCGGGAGCGTCCGCGTCGACGGCGTCGACGTGCGCGACTACGATCCCGACGAGCTGTGGACGCGCGTCGGGCTGGTCCCGCAGCGCGCGTTCCTGTTCTCGGGCACGATCGCGTCCAACCTGCGCTACGGCGATCACGACGCCACCGACGAACAGCTGTGGGAGGCGCTCGAGCTGGCGCAGGCCGCCGGCTTCGTCCGCGCGATGCCCGACGGACTCGAGGCGCAGATCGCCCAGGGCGGCACGAACGTCTCGGGCGGCCAGCGGCAGCGGCTCGCGATCGCGCGGGCTCTCGTGAAACGGCCGGAGGCGTACATCTTCGACGACTCGTTCTCGGCACTGGACCTGCGGACGGATGCCGAGCTCCGGCGCGCGCTCGACACCCATCTGCCGGATGCGACGAGACTCGTCGTCGCGCAGCGCGTGTCGACGATCCAGCACGCCGACCAGATCGTCGTGCTCGATCACGGACGCGTCGTGGGCATCGGCGTGCACGACGACCTCGTGGAGACATGCCAGACGTACCGGGAGATCGTCGAATCCCAGCTCGCAGCGGAGGCGGCGGCATGAGCGGCACCCAGAACTCGCGTCCGGCCCCCGCCGGCCCCCGCGGCGGCCCCTTCGGCGGTGCCGGCGCGCCGGCGGCGAAGGCGAACAACTTCGGCCCCAGCGCGAGGCGTCTGCTCGGCACCCTGCGCTCCGAGATGCCGCAGCTCATCGTCGTGCTCGTTTTCAGCATCCTCTCGGTGACGCTCTCGGTGATCGGCCCGAAGCTGCTCGGCGAAGGCACGAACGTGGTGTTCGCCGGCTTCATCTCGCTGCAGGTCCCCGAAGGGATGACCCAGCAGCAGGTCGTCGATCAGCTCGCCGCCTCGGGCAACCAGGATCAGGCGAACATGATCGCCGCGATGGACTTCGTCCCCGGAGCCGGCGTCGACTTCGAGCAGCTGGCGCGCATCCTGGCACTCGTGCTGGCCGTCTACGTGTTCTCGAGCATTTTCGGATGGCTGCAGGCCCGGATCCTCAACGGCGTGGTGCAGCGGTCGATGCATCGCCTGCGCCTGCAGGTCGAGGACAAGGTGCAGCGGCTCCCGCTGTCGTACTTCGACCGCGTGCAGCGCGGCGACCTGCTGAGCCGCGTCACGAACGACGTCGACAACATCGGTCAGACGATGCAGCAGACCCTGTCGCAGGTGGTCATCTCGCTGCTCACGGTGATCGGCGTACTGACGATGATGTTCATCATCTCGCCCCTGCTCGCGGTGATCGCCCTCGTCACGATCCCGCTCACGATCCTCATCACGGTGCTCGTCGCGCGTCGCTCGCAGAAGCTCTTCGTCCAGCAGTGGAAGACGACCGGCGTGCTCAACGCCCGTGTCGAGGAGACCTTCTCCGGCCACTCGATCGTGAAGGTCTTCGGCCACCAGAAGGAGGTCGAGGCGGACTTCCGCACCGAGAACGACGAGCTGTATCGCACCAGCTTCGGCGCGCAGTTCCTTTCGGGCGTGATCATGCCCGCGATGATGTTCGTCGGCAACCTGGTGTACGTGGCCATCGCCGTCGTGGGCGGACTGCAGGTCGCAGCGGGTCTGATGTCCATCGGCGACGTCCAGGCGTTCATCCAGTACTCGCGCCAGTTCACCCAGCCGCTGAGCCAGCTCGGCTCGATGGCCAACCTGCTGCAGTCCGGCGTGGCGAGCGCCGAGCGGGTGTTCGAGCTGCTCGACGAGGACGAGCAGACGCCCGATGACGACCCCGCCGAGACCGCGCCGGACTCGGCCAGCCACCTGGAGTTCAGGGACGTCTCGTTCCGCTACGTCGCCGACAAGCCGCTCATCGACGGCCTGACGCTCGCCGCACGGCCCGGAAGCACCGTCGCGATCGTCGGCCCGACCGGTGCGGGCAAGACGACCCTCGTGAACCTCATCATGCGGTTCTACGACGTCGATTCCGGAACCATCACGCTGGACGGCGTCGACACCCGGCACATGACGCGCGACGACCTGCGTGCACGCACCGGCATGGTGCTGCAGGACACGTGGCTCTTCTCGGGCTCCATCCGCGAGAACATCGCCTACGGACGACCGGACGCCTCGGAGGAGGAGATCGTCGCCGCGGCGACGGCCGCCTACGTCGACCGCTTCGTGCACGCGCTTCCCGAAGGCTACGACACGATGCTCGACGACGAGGCGACGAACCTCAGCGTCGGAGAGCGACAGCTCATCACCATCGCGCGCGCATTCCTGGCCGACCCGCGCATCCTCATCCTCGACGAGGCGACCTCCTCGGTCGACACCCGCACCGAGCTGCTGATCCAGCGGGCCATGTCGCGGCTGCGCGAGGACCGGACGGCATTCGTGATCGCTCACCGGCTGTCGACGATCCGGGATGCCGACCTCATCCTGGTGATGGAGAACGGCGCCATCGTCGAACAGGGCTCCCACGACGAGCTCCTGAAGGTCAACGGCGCGTACTCGCGGCTCTACAACGCCCAGTTCGAGGGAGCTGCTGAGGACGAGGACCTGGTGTCGGTGGCCACCGTGCCGCTCGCCCCACCTCCGACGACGGCGCAGATCGTCGTGGAGACGCTCGCCGAGTCCGAGGACGCCGTGGAGTAACCCACTAGTATGTGAGGACGCAGGGGCGTAGGGCCCGTGTGCATCGGACGGGGAGGACACGGCGTGCCCGAGGTTTCCACCGAGTCTCTCGCCGTCCCCGTGCCCGGTGGCGTCCTGGAGCTCTCGTGGGCCGCACTGACCGACACCGGTCGGCGGCGTGAGGTCAACCAGGACGCGATGTTCGCCTCGTACCCGCTCTTCGTGGTGGCGGACGGCATGGGCGGCCACGTCGGCGGCGAGATCGCCAGTGCCAGCACCATCGAGCGTCTCCGCGCGGTCGCCGACAGCGGCCACGTGTCGACGAAGACGATCGAGAAGGCGCTGGCGCGGGCCGTGAAGGACATCGCGTCGCACCCCGAGGCCACCGATGACGGCACCGGCACCACGGTGACCGGCGTCTTCCTCGACACCACGGGGGATGCCCCGCACTGGGTCACGCTGAACATCGGCGACTCCCGCGTCTATCTGGTGCGCGACGGCGCGATCGTGCAGATCACGACCGACCACTCGGTGGTGCAGGAACTTGTCGCCGCCGGCCGTCTCAGCCCCGAAGAGGCCGAGAACCACCCCTACGGCAACGTCATCACGCGGGCTGTGGGACCCAGCGAGGGCGTCACGCCCGACTACGTCCGGCTCGACGTGATCGAGGGGGACAGGTTCGTCATCTGCTCGGACGGGCTGACGAAGGAGCTCACGGATTACGGCATCCGTCACTTCCTCGACGAGAACTCCGACCCCGCCGACGCGGCGGCCGCGATGCTCGAGGCGGCGCTCGAGAACGGCGGGCGCGACAACATCACGGTCATCGTGCTGGACGTCGGCCGGCCGGCGACAGACGCTGAGGACGGTTCGGCCGCAGACGACGATTCGACGGTCGATGGCGGTTCCTCCCCAGCCGGGGACTGAGCCGAGGGATCCACAGATCCTTCATCCGGCCGTCCTGTAGGACGTCGAGGGCGGTGGACTGGGCGCATGCGCTCGACCGCTTCCCCGATCGTCGACACCCTCGCCTCCGACGACGAGCCCCTGACGCTTCCCGCCGCATGGCGTCCGCCGGCGCGTCCACCGCTGCCCCTCGTCGCCGCGATCGTCCCCGTCGTCGGCGCCGTGGCCCTCTGGCTCGTCACCGGTTCGGTGTTCTCGTTGTGGTTCGCACTCCTGGGTCCGGTGATCGCCGCGGCGACGGTGCTGGATGCGCGCCGAGCGGCGAGGAAGGACGGCAGACGGGCGGCGGCCGATGCCGCGCGGGCCCGCGATGACGTCGCATCGGCCGTCGCCGTGCGTCACACGGGCGAGCGCGCACAGCTCTGGGCGCGGCATCCCGACGTCGCCCGCCTCGTCGCGCGCGACGGCGACATCTGGCGCGGCCGGGTCGCGTCGATCGTGGTCGGCGAAGGGGAG
>NZ_JBJDRK010000104.1:0-6443 GCF_044987405.1 Microbacterium sp. ZW T2_14
GCGCCGACGTCCGCGACGACCGTCAGGGCGTTTCGTCTCGCTTCGCTCGCTCAACCACCGGTACCTCAACCACCGGTCGTTGAGCGGACAGCAACCGGTCGTTCAGCGGGCGGCGCTCTGATTGCCGGAGAACGCGCCGACGTCCGCGACGACCGTCAGGGCGTTTCGTCTCGCTTCGCTCGCTCAACCACCGGTACCTCAACCACCGGTCGTTGAGCGGACAGCAACCGGTCGTTCAGCGGGCGGCGCTCTGATTGCCGCAGAACGCGCCGACGTCCGCGACGACCGTCAGGGCATTTCGTCTCGCTTCGCTCGCTCAACCACCGGTACCTCAACCACCGGTCGTTGAGCGGACAGCAACCGGTCGTTCAGCGGGCGCCGCTCTGATTGCCGCAGAACGCGCCGACGTCCGCGACGACCGTCAGGGCGTTTCGTCTCGCTTCGCTCGCTCAACCACCGGTATCTCAACCACCGGTCGTTGAGCGAGGGAGCGCCAGCGACCGAGACGAAACGCGTCGAGCCGAACGGAAGCGCCGGATGCGGGCGTTTCGTCCCGCGCGATCCTCGCTCGCTCGACGACCGAGGGCAGGCCGGGAACTCGGCCCGCGAGGGATGGAAAGATGGACGTATGACCGATGTCTCGGCGAGCGCCTCCCCTGAAACCCTCGGCTACACCCTGTGGGCCGTGTTCCGACGCGACGGCCAGCGCCCCGCGCCGGACGGCGATCTGGGCTCCGCAGTCGCCGAGGTCGAGGCATCCGGAGTCACCGTGCGCGGCTTCTACGACGTGTCGGGCCTCCGAGCCGACGCCGACCTCATGATCTGGCTCACCGGCACCGGTGTCGCCCCCGAGACGCTGCAGTCGGCCCTGCGGACCCTGCGCCGCGCCGAGCCGCTCGCCTCGCTGCTGCCGGTGTGGAACGCGATGGGCGTGCACCGCGACGCCGAGTTCACCGCCAGCCACCTGCCCGCGTTCATGCGCGACAAAGACCCCGAGGCCTGGCTCACCGTCTACCCGTTCGTGCGGTCGTACGACTGGTACATCCTCCCCGACGAGGAGCGTCGCCAGATGCTCGCCGACCACGGCCGCAAGGGGGCGGCGCACCGCAGCGTTCTGAGCAACACCGTGGCGTCGTTCGCCCTCGGCGACTACGAGTGGATCCTCGCGCTCGAGGCGCCCGAGCTCGTCGAGCTGGTCGACCTCATGCGCGACCTCCGCCAGACCGAGGCCCGCCGCCACGTGCGCGAAGAGGTGCCGTTCTACACCGGCCGCCGCATCGCACTCGACGAGATCTCCGAGGTGCTCTCATGACCACCCTGCGCATCGGGACGCGGGGCAGCAAGCTCGCGCTCGCGCAGACGGGCATGGTCGCCGACGACCTCTCCGACGCGACCGGCGTGACCACCGAGCTCGTCACGATCACGACCGACGGCGATCGCTCCCGCGAGCCGCTCTCCCGCGCCGGCGGCACGGGACTCTTCACCGGAGCCCTGCGCGACGCCCTGCTGGCGGACCAGTGCGACGTCATCGTCCACTCCCTCAAGGACCTCCCCACGGCGCCGCACGATCGGCTCGTCGTGGCGGCGATCCCGGCGCGCGAAGATCCGCGCGACGCGCTCTGCGCGCGCGACGGGCTCACCCTCGCCACGCTTCCCGCCGGCGCCCGCGTCGGCACGGGGTCGCCTCGGCGCATGGCGCAGCTGCGCTCGCGGCGTCCCGACCTCGTGGTCGTCGACATCCGCGGCAACGTCGACACCCGCCTCGGCAAGGTGACGAGCGGAGAGCTGGATGCCGTCATCCTGGCCGCCGCCGGACTCCGCCGCCTCGGCCGCACCGAGGTCGTGACCGACTACCTCGACGCCGATGCCTGGCCGACGGCCCCGGGCCAGGGGGCGCTCGCGATCGAGGTGCGGCGCGGCGAAGAGCATCTCGTCCACGCGCTCGACCATGCCGAGACCCGCGCCGCGGTGGAGGCTGAGCGCGAGGTGCTCGCGCTGCTCGAGGCCGGATGCTCCGCGCCCGTCGGAGCCCGCGCCGTCGTCGACGCGGGACTGCTCCTGCTGTCCGCACGCGTCTACAGCCTCGACGGCGCCACCGCCCTGACGTCCTCCCACGCGACCACGTGGCCCGAGGACGAGGGCGACCCGCCGCGCGAGGTCGCGGCATCCGTCGCCCGTGAACTGCTCGATGCCGGCGCCGCCGGCCTGACGGGAGAACGCCCTTGACGTACGCACCTGCCGACCGCCCCCGCCGCCTGCGCGCCACGCCGGCGATGCGGCGCCTCGTCGCCGAGACGCGGCTGCACCCCGCCGAGCTGATCCTCCCGATGTTCGTGCGCGAGGGCGCCACCGAGCCGGTGCCGATCTCGTCGATGCCGGGTGTCGTGCAGCACACGACCGAGAGCCTGAAGAAGGCGGTGACGGATGCCGCGGCCGCCGGCATCGGCGGCATCATGCTGTTCGGCGTGCCCGAGCAGAAGGACGCGGTCGGATCCGGCGCGACCGATGCCGACGGCATCCTGAACGTCGCCACCCGCATCGCCGCCGCGGAGGCCGGCGACGCGCTCGTCGTGCAGACCGACCTCTGCCTCGACGAGTTCACCGACCACGGCCACTGCGGCGTGCTCGATGCGAACGGCTACGTCGACAACGACGCCACACTCGAGCGCTACCGCGACATGGGTGTGGCGCAGGCCGAGGCGGGCTCGCAGCTGCTGGGCCTGTCGGGCATGATGGACGGCCAGGTGGCCGCCGTGCGCGATGCGCTCGATGACGCCGGCTTCGCGAACACCCCCATCCTGGGCTACGCCGCCAAGTACGCCTCCGCCTTCTACGGCCCCTTCCGCGAGGCCGTCCAGTCGTCGCTGGAGGGCGACCGGCGCACCTACCAGCAGGACCCCGCGAACCGCCGCGAAGGCGCACGCGAGCTCGACCTCGACCTCGCCGAGGGCGCCGACATCGTCATGGTCAAGCCCGCGATGAGCTACCTCGATGTGCTGTCGGATGCCGCGGCCACCAGCCCCGTGCCCGTCTGGGCCTACCAGGTGTCGGGCGAGTACGCGATGATCGAGGCCGCCGCGGCGAACGGCTGGATCGACCGGCGCCGTGCGATCGAGGAGTCGGTGATCAGCATCCGCCGCGCCGGCGCCGACGCCGTGCTGACCTATTGGGCCCTGGAGCTTGCGGAGTGGATCCGATGACGACCAACGCACAGGAGTTCGCCCGCGCCCGCGGCGCGATGCCCGGCGGAGTGAACTCGCCGGTGCGCGCCTTCGGCTCGGTGCACGAGACGCCCCGGTTCTTCGTGTCGGCGACGGGTCCGTACGTGACCGACGTCGAGGGCCGCGAGTACGTCGACCTGGTCGGCTCGTGGGGTCCCGCGATCCTCGGACACGCGCATCCCGCGGTCGTGAAGGCGGTGCAGGATGCCGCGGCCCACGGCCTCGGCTTCGGCGCGAGCACGCCCGGCGAGACGGAGCTGGCCGAGCTGATCGCCGCCCGCGTCACCCGCGACTCCCCGGTCGTTGAGCGAGCGAGGAACGAGCGAGACGAAACGCGCCGAACCGACGCGACCTCGCTGGCTCAGGGCGCCTCGTCTCGCTTCGCTCGCTCGACGACCGATATGCACCCGATGGAGCGGCTGCGCCTGGTCTCCACCGGCACCGAAGCGACCATGACGGCGATCCGCCTCGCGCGCGGCGCGACCGGGCGCGATCTCATCGTGAAGTTCGCCGGGCACTACCACGGCCATTCCGACGGGCTGCTGGCCGAGGCCGGATCGGGCGTCGCCACGCTGGCGATGCCGGGCTCGGCGGGGGTTCCCGCGCCCATCGCGGCGCAGACGCTGGTGATCCCCTACAACGACCTCGACGCGGTGCGCGAAGTCTTCGCCGCCCGCGGCGCCGACATCGCCGCCGTGATCGTGGAGGCGGCCCCTGCCAACATGGGCATCGTTCCGCCGGCGCACGGCTTCAACGCCGCTCTCGCCGACATCGCCCACGCGCACGGAGCGCTACTGATCCTCGACGAGGTGCTGACGGGCTTCCGCGTCGGACCCGCGGGCTGGTACGGCATCGACCCGGTGCCCTTCTCCCCCGACCTCATCACCTTCGGCAAGGTCGTCGGCGGCGGGCTCCCCCTGGCCGCGCTCGGCGGCTCGGCGGCGCTCATGGAGCTGCTCGCGCCGCTCGGGCCGGTCTACCAGGCCGGCACGCTGAGCGGCAATCCGCTCGCCGTCGCCGCCGGGCGGGCGACGCTGGACCACCTGGACGCCGATGCCTACGCCCGCATCGACGCCGCCGCGACGACGATCGCGGATGCCGCGGCATCCGCTCTCTCGCAGGCCGGCGTCACGCACGTCGTGCAGCGCTCGGGCAACCTGTTCTCGATCCAGTTCGCCGCCGAGGCGCCGGTCGACTACGACACGGTGAAGGCGCAGGAGGCGTTCCGGTACGCGCCCTTCTTCCGTGCCATGCTCGCGCAGGGCGTCTCGCTGCCGCCGTCCGTCTTCGAGGCGTGGTTCGTCTCGGCCGCCCACGACGATGCCGCCGTGGCACGCATCGTCGAGGCGCTGCCCGCCGCAGCCCGCGCCGCCGCCGAGGCCACCCCCGGCTGAGGACGAGCACCTGACCACGCTCGCCGCCGTCCACGGCGATATCACGGCTCAGACGACCGATGCGATCGTCAACGCCGCGAACAACGCCATGCACGGCGGCGGCGGTGTCGACGGGGCGATACACCGCGCCGGCGGACCCGAGATCCTCCGAGACTGCATCGCACGCTTCCCGCACGGGCTCGCCACCGGCGACGCCGGCTGGACGACCGCGGGCCGCCTCCCTGCGAAGTGGGTCGTGCACACGGTCGGGCCGAACCACGCGGCCGGCCAACGCGACCGCGGGCTGCTCGAATCCTGCTACCGCCGGTCGCTCCAGGTCGCCGAGGAACTGGGTGCCCGCAGCATCGCGTTTCCCCTCGTCAGCGCGGGCGTCTACGGATGGCCCCGGCGAGAGGCCATCACGACCGCGATCGACACGATCGCGACCACTCCCACGGCGTCGATCGACAGCGTCGCCCTCGTCGCCTACGACAGAGGCGCCTACGACGAGATCTCCTCGGCACTCGCGATGACGACGTCCGTCCGCATCCTGCAGGGCGTCCGCGAGCTGCACCGGCGGGGATTCCACCGGCTGCGGGTCCAGCCCGGGATGGCACCCTCCGGCATGCATCACCGCATCGTGCTGACGGATGCCGCGGACCCGGGCGCGACGATCCCCTACACGTCGGGCGCCGCGACCGACTTCGCGGGCGGCACCGTCGACGCCATGACCACTCCCACGGAGGTCGCCGAGCTCATCCTGCGGGCGCCCCCCCGCCTCACCGCCACGAACGACGCACCCGAGTACGCGGCCTGGTTCGCCGGCCTCCTGGCGGCGGTCGAACCCGAGCACGCGCTGCCTGTGTCCTTCGCCGACTACTTCGACGACAGTGCGGGCTGGGAGGTCGGCTGGGGCAGCGGACTGCGGTACCCGGCGCCGCCTCGCTGACGCCGCCTACCGCGGACTCACCGCGGCGAAAAGCGCGGCCGATCGGGCGAAAGCAGAAGGCCCCCGCCGTGGCGGGGGCCTTCTTCCGGTGGACCTGAGGGGAATCGAACCCCTGACCTCCTCGATGCGAACGAGGCGCGCTACCAACTGCGCTACAGGCCCGTGAACCTCAGAAACACTATCACGGTTCGAACCCCGTCCCGAATCGACGGAGCCCCTGCGAAGCCCCTATTCGCCTGCCGCGCGACGGGTCAGCAGCTGGCGCACGTGAGCCTCGATCTCGGCGTCGTCGACGTAGCCCATACGGGTGTAAACCGACTCCGACGACGTCGCGCGGGCGGTACGCGCGGTGTCGATCGAGGGGGGCTGCTGCGCCTCGGCGCGGGCCAGCATCGCCTGCTCGAGAGCGGCCTGTCGCAGCGCCGCACGGGCGGCCTCGGCATCCAGAACGGCTGCCGCACGGGACCCGGCCGACGCGGTGAGTGGGCGCGGAAGGTCGCGCGGCGCCCATTCGCGCGGCTCGCGCTCGAGCGCGACGTCCTGCAGTTCGGCGGCCTTCCGCAGCTCCGCAGCGCGTCGAAGCCGCCCTTGACGCCCGGAGGCGGCATCCACTCCTCCTCGGGCAGCGGCACGCGCCGTCACGCGCGACAGGCGATGCAGCGTCAGACCCGACACCGTGACGAGGGCGACACCCAGCCACAGCAGCGTCTGGGCCCCGGCCGTCACCGTCTCGAACACTCCCCACGCGGTCACTCCGAGACCGCCGACGCCCACGGCGGTCGCGAGGAGGCGGAAGACGCGGCGCACGCGCGCCCGACGTGCCGCGGGGATCGCGCGTGCGGCGGCGAGCTCGGCGCGCGCAGCCTCCTCGGCCGCGGCGCGCGCGGCGCGGCCGAGGGG
>NZ_JBJDRK010000105.1:0-6118 GCF_044987405.1 Microbacterium sp. ZW T2_14
CCCCGCCATCGCGCGGGGTGTAGGGCTTACGGTCCCCGTCGCGAGGTGCATAGGAACGGTCGCCGTCACGCTTCTGGTACGGCTTCCGATCGCCACCTTCACGCGGGGTGTAGGGCTTGCGGTCCCCACCTTCACGCGGGGTGTACGGCTTGCGGTCCCCACCTTCACGCGGGGTGTACGGCTTCCGGTCCCCGTCGCGAGGTGCATAGGGACGGTCACCGTCACGCTTCTGATACGGCTTCCGGTCACCGCCCTCGCGCGGGGTATAGGGCTTACGGTCCCCGTCACGCGGAGCATAGGAACGGTCGCCATCACGCTTCTGATACGGCTTACGATCGCCGCCTTCACGCGGCGTGTAAGGCTTGCGGTCCCCATCGCGCGGAGCGTAGGCACGGTCGCCGTCACGCTTCTGATACGGCTTCCGGTCACCGTCGCGCTTCTGGTACGGCTTGCGGTCGGCTCGTGCCGGCGACTGCTTCCCGTCGGATCGTTCGCTCGGCGCGCGTCTGTCGTCGCGCGGCTCCTGCTCTGCCATTCTTCGATCCTCCTGGATGTGGTCTGCCTCGGCAATCCACCGTGTTAACGCGTAATGGCCACCCTTGGGGGGTGGCCATTACGTGAATGGGTGTCCGGCGGTGTCCTACTCTCCCACAGGGTCCCCCCTGCAGTACCATCGGCGCTGAGAGGCTTAGCTTCCGGGTTCGGAATGTGACCGGGCGTTTCCCTCTCGCTATGGCCGCCGAAACTCTTTCGATGTTTCAGTCTTCACAACGTGAAAATTCAATGTTCTGTTGTGTTCCCGACCGTACATCGGGAACCACTCAGTGGACGCAAGCACCAGAAACGGTGTGTTATCAAGTCATCGGCTTATTAGTACCAGTCAGCTGCACGCATTGCTGCGCTTCCACATCTGGCCTATCAACCCAGTAGTCTGGCTGGGAGCCTCTCACCCGAAGGTATGGAAGTCTCATCTTGAGGCCGGCTTCCCGCTTAGATGCTTTCAGCGGTTATCCATCCCGAACGTAGCTAACCAGCGGTGCACTTGGCAGTACAACTGGCACACCAGAGGTTCGTCCAACCCGGTCCTCTCGTACTAGGGTCAGATCCTCTCAAACTTCCTACGCGCGCAGCGGATAGGGACCGAACTGTCTCACGACGTTCTAAACCCAGCTCGCGTACCGCTTTAATGGGCGAACAGCCCAACCCTTGGGACCTACTCCAGCCCCAGGATGCGACGAGCCGACATCGAGGTGCCAAACCATGCCGTCGATATGGACTCTTGGGCAAGATCAGCCTGTTATCCCCGAGGTACCTTTTATCCGTTGAGCGACAGCGCTTCCACAAGCCACTGCCGGATCACTAGTCCCGACTTTCGTCCCTGCTCGACCTGTCAGTCTCACAGTCAAGCTCCCTTGTGCACTTACACTCGCCACCTGATTACCAACCAGGTTGAGGGAACCTTTGGGCGCCTCCGTTACTTTTTGGGAGGCAACCGCCCCAGTTAAACTACCCACCAGGCACTGTCCCTGAACCGGATTACGGTTCGAAGTTAGACATCCAGAGTGACCAGAGTGGTATTTCAACAATGACTCCACGAATACTGGCGTATCCGCTTCACAGTCTCCCACCTATCCTACACAAGCCACACCGAACACCAATACCAAGCTGTAGTAAAGGTCACGGGGTCTTTCCGTCCTGCTGCGCGTAACGAGCATCTTTACTCGTAATGCAATTTCGCCGAGTTCGCGGTTGAGACAGTTGGGAAGTCGTTACGCCATTCGTGCAGGTCGGAACTTACCCGACAAGGAATTTCGCTACCTTAGGATGGTTATAGTTACCACCGCCGTTTACTGGGGCTTAAATTCTCAGCTTCGCCTTGCGGCTAACCGGTCCTCTTAACCTTCCAGCACCGGGCAGGCGTCAGTCCGTATACATCGTCTTGCGACTTGGCACGGACCTGTGTTTTTAGTAAACAGTCGCTACCCACTAGTCTCTGCGGCCACCACACCCTTTTTGAGGCAAGCTCATATAAGTGGATGGCCCCCCTTCTCCCGAAGTTACGGGGGCATTTTGCCGAGTTCCTTAACCACGATTCTCTCGATCTCCTTGGTATTCTCTACCTGACCACCTGAGTCGGTTTGGGGTACGGGCGGCTAGAACCTCGCGTCGATGCTTTTCTTGGCAGCATAGGATCACCCACTTTTCATCCGCATCGTGTCTCAGCCTGTATGAGTCACGGATTTGCCTATGACTCGGCCTACGCACTTGCCCCGGGACAACCATCGCCCGGGATGGGCTACCTTCCTGCGTCACACCTGTTAATACGCTAACCGCACCAGAATGGGGTCGTGCGCTAGGCCCACAGCATCACCCCGAAGGGATCCGTCAATGGGATTCAGACACTTAGCACTACTGGATTAGTTTGGGCGGTTCTTCGCCGGTACGGGAATATCAACCCGTTGTCCATCGACTACGCCTGTCGGCCTCGCCTTAGGTCCCGACTTACCCAGGGAAGATTAGCTTGACCCTGGAACCCTTGGTCTTTCGGAGGACGTGTTTCTCACACGTCTTTCGCTACTCATGCCTGCATTCTCACTCGTGTGGCGTCCACGGCTGGGTCACCCCGCCGCTTCACTCGCCACACGACGCTCTCCTACCCATCAACACGGCTGGACCACGAAGGCCTACCAATAATGTCAATGCCACAACTTCGGTGGCGTGCTTGAGCCCCGTTACATTGTCGGCGCGGAATCACTTGACCAGTGAGCTATTACGCACTCTTTCAAGGGTGGCTGCTTCTAAGCCAACCTCCTGGTTGTCTAAGCAACTCCACATCCTTTCCCACTTAGCACGCGCTTAGGGACCTTAGATGGTGGTCTGGGTTGTTTCCCTCTCGACTATGAAGCTTATCCCCCACAGTCTCACTGCTGCGCTCTCACTTACCGGCATTCGGAGTTTGGCTGACGTCAGTAACCTTGTAGGGCCCATCGGCCATCCAGTAGCTCTACCTCCGGCAAGAAACACGCAACGCTGCACCTAAATGCATTTCGGAGAGAACCAGCTATCACGAAGTTTGATTGGCCTTTCACCCCTATCCACAGCTCATCCCCTCAGTTTTCAACCTAAGTGGGTTCGGCCCTCCACGACGTCTTACCGTCGCTTCAGCCTGGCCATGGATAGATCACTTCGCTTCGGGTCTAGGACATGCGACTGAATCGCCCTATTCAGACTCGCTTTCGCTACGGCTACCCCACCCGGGTTAACCTCGCCACATATCGCTAACTCGCAGGCTCATTCTTCAAAAGGCACGCTGTCACCCCTACTAAGGAGGCTCCAACGGTTTGTAAGCAAACGGTTTCAGGTACTATTTCACTCCCCTCCCGGGGTACTTTTCACCTTTCCCTCACGGTACTTGTCCGCTATCGGTCATCTGGGAGTATTTAGGCTTATCAGGTGGTCCTGACAGATTCACACGGGATTTCTCGGGCCCCGTGATACTTGGGATACTCTCCACGTCAGAACACGCATTTCGACTACGGGGCTGGCACCCACTCTGGCCCGCCTTTCAAGACGGTTCGTCTATACGCTTCTGTCACGTCGACCACTCGGCAGAATGGTCCGGAAAGTCCCGCAACCCCCCACATGCAACGCCTGCCGGCTCTCACACACATGAGGTTTAGCCTGATCCGATTTCGCTCGCCACTACTCACGGAATCACTGTTGTTTTCTCTTCCTGTGGGTACTGAGATGTTTCACTTCCCCACGTTCCCTCTACCCGCCCTATATATTCAGGCGGGAGTCACCAGGCACGCACGCGCCCTGGCGGGGTTTCCCCATTCGGACACCCTCGGATCAAAACTTGCTTATCAGTTCCCCGAGGCTTATCGCAGATTGCTACGTCCTTCTTCGGCTCCAGATGCCAAGGCATCCACCGTTTGCTCTTAAAGACTTGAAATCACATGAGTTTCATCAAGAATCGAACCCGGAACCAAAGCCCCGGGCTGAAATTGACTAATGATCTTTAAGATCATCTATAACAAAACGACCCCGAAGGATCATCTTGAAGATGCTCGCGTCCACTGTGTAGTTCTCAAAGTACGGGCGGTACCCCCCAACCCTCACAACCCACAGGTCGAAGAATCAGAAGGCCCAAGAGGAGTGTCCCCCACACCCACCACCCCAAAAGGAGCGGCAAGCGCAGCGTCCGGTCCCTCAGGACCCAACAGCGTGCCGGCGCCCCGCTCACCAGAACCCACCCTCCAACCACACCCCCGAAAGGACGCGGCGTACTAGTGGACCCCAGCTGCGCTGACGCCATGTCAAATGTTCCACCCTTGAGCCCCAGCCACACACGAACGGTGTGGTACTGAGTCCTGGAACCCCCGAAGAGGTCCAAGTGCTCCTTAGAAAGGAGGTGATCCAGCCGCACCTTCCGGTACGGCTACCTTGTTACGACTTAGTCCTAATTACCGATCCCACCTTCGACGGCTCCCTCCACAAGGGTTGGGCCACCGGCTTCAGGTGTTACCGACTTTCATGACTTGACGGGCGGTGTGTACAAGACCCGGGAACGTATTCACCGCAGCGTTGCTGATCTGCGATTACTAGCGACTCCGACTTCATGAGGTCGAGTTGCAGACCTCAATCCGAACTGGGACCGGCTTTTTGGGATTCGCTCCACCTCACGGTATTGCAGCCCTTTGTACCGGCCATTGTAGCATGCGTGAAGCCCAAGACATAAGGGGCATGATGATTTGACGTCATCCCCACCTTCCTCCGAGTTGACCCCGGCAGTATCCCATGAGTTCCCACCATTACGTGCTGGCAACATAGAACGAGGGTTGCGCTCGTTGCGGGACTTAACCCAACATCTCACGACACGAGCTGACGACAACCATGCACCACCTGTTCACGAGTGTCCAAAGAGTCCCCTATTTCTAGGGTGTTCTCGTGTATGTCAAGCCTTGGTAAGGTTCTTCGCGTTGCATCGAATTAATCCGCATGCTCCGCCGCTTGTGCGGGTCCCCGTCAATTCCTTTGAGTTTTAGCCTTGCGGCCGTACTCCCCAGGCGGGGAACTTAATGCGTTAGCTGCGTCACGGAATCCGTGGAAAGGACCCCACAACTAGTTCCCAACGTTTACGGGGTGGACTACCAGGGTATCTAAGCCTGTTTGCTCCCCACCCTTTCGCTCCTCAGCGTCAGTTACGGCCCAGAGATCTGCCTTCGCCATCGGTGTTCCTCCTGATATCTGCGCATTCCACCGCTACACCAGGAATTCCAATCTCCCCTACCGCACTCTAGTCTGCCCGTACCCACTGCAGACCCGAGGTTGAGCCTCGGGATTTCACAGCAGACGCGACAAACCGCCTACGAGCTCTTTACGCCCAATAATTCCGGATAACGCTTGCGCCCTACGTATTACCGCGGCTGCTGGCACGTAGTTAGCCGGCGCTTTTTCTGCAAGTACCGTCACTTTCGCTTCTTCCTTGCTAAAAGAGGTTTACAACCCGAAGGCCGTCATCCCTCACGCGGCGTTGCTGCATCAGGCTTGCGCCCATTGTGCAATATTCCCCACTGCTGCCTCCCGTAGGAGTCTGGGCCGTGTCTCAGTCCCAGTGTGGCCGGTCACCCTCTCAGGCCGGCTACCCGTCGACGCCTTGGTGAGCCATTACCTCACCAACAAGCTGATAGGCCGCGAGCCCATCCCCAACCAAAAAATCTTTCCAAACGTTGACCATGCGATCACGTCTCGTATCCAGTATTAGACGCCGTTTCCAGCGCTTATCCCAGAGTCAGGGGCAGGTTGCTCACGTGTTACTCACCCGTTCGCCACTGATCCACCCAGCAAGCTGGGCTTCACCGTTCGACTTGCATGTGTTAAGCACGCCGCCAGCGTTCATCCTGAGCCAGGATCAAACTCTCCATAAAAAATGAAAACCACCAACAACCCGGGAAAACGAGTCAGAAGGCAGCGAGTTCAACCATGACCAAAAACGAATATCAAACTGACATCCATGAATTGATCCAAAAAGGACCCCCACCAACCAAACAAATGGTCAGCGAGGATACAAAAATTGGCATTTGACAAGTGCACGCTGTTGAGTTCTCAAAGATCG
>NZ_JBJDRK010000106.1:0-5904 GCF_044987405.1 Microbacterium sp. ZW T2_14
GGCGGTCCGCGACGGTGACACGACCGGCGACCGCGCGGTCGTCCGCGACGGCGACACGGTCGACGACCGTGCGGCGACCCGCGAGGCGGACCTGGGCGACCGCCCCGCGGTGCGCGATGCCGGCACGGTCGACGACCGCACCACGGTCGCCGACGAGCAGATCACCCGGCCGCCGGCTCCGCCGACGCGCAGCGACCGCGCCTGACCCCGCACTTCGAGCACGACGGCACGCGGCCCGCTAGCGTGGGGGCGTGATCGCCGTGCTCGACGTGCTCCGCACCGCGGGCCGCCTGCTGTGGCGGCACTGGCCGGCGCTGCTCGCGTGGTACGCGGCGGGAGTGCTCGGACGCTATGTCGTGATCGAGACAGCCGGCTTCGTCGGCGCCTACAACGCCGTGGCCGGGTCTCTCCTGCTGCCGCTGGCCATCCTCTCGCGTCTGGTGGCGCTCGTCGCGATGCTTCTCGTCGTGCGGGACGGGATGCGGCAGCTCGACGCGATCTCACCGCTCCCGGAGGACGCGGCCACGCGTCGCCGGCAGTTCGCGGACGCGCTGCTCGCCGGCATCCTGCCGTTCTTCGCCTTCTATGCGGCCTGGGGGTTCCTGCGCGAGGACGCTGCGGCGTACTCGGCGCGCGCGCTCGAGGTGAGCGCAGGGCTGAACTTCACCGCGATCGTCGACAAGACGGACCCGGCCGGCGACGGCTTGGCGGGTGCGCTCACGCTCACCCCGTTGACGTTCGCGATCGTGGTGGTGGCGTTTGCGCTGCGGTGGGTGCTGAAGCGCTATCGTCAGCGACTGCCGCGCTGGTTCGGCGTCGTCGCCGTCTACCTCGAGGCGGTCTGGGTGTACTTCGCCGCGCTCGTCCTGTCCGTCGCGATCGACGCCGTCAGCGGCTGGGTGCAGACGCGGCAGGCGATGGTGTGGCTGGACGACCTCCGCGTCACCGTCTCGGCGGCGTTCGCGCCGCTCGCCTGGATCTGGGAGGGCGTCGAGTGGTTCCTCGGCGAAGCCGGCGGCATCATCCTGCTTCCGCTCGCGTGGCTCACGATCGCCGGCGTCGTGTACGGGCAGGCGGTCGCGCCCGAGCCGGTGCCCACGGACGCGATCGGGGGAGGGGTGGCGGCGAGCGTCCGCAGCCGTTACCGCTCGCTTCCGGCGCGGCTGCGTGCGAGGCTGCGCGACATCTGGGCGGACATCGCGTCGCGGTTCACCCCGATCGGCGAGGCGATCGTGCTGATGTGGCGGGCCGGTCCGGTGCTGATCGGCGGATTCGTGCTGCTCTACACCGTGCTGCTGGCCGTGCAGGGATGGGCGGAATGGGGTCTGCTGCGCCTCATCGGACCGCACGACCTCAACGACTTCTGGCTCGTCTTCGATCAGGCGATCTTCCTCGTCGTGCCGGTGCTGATCGAGCCCATCCGCATCGCCCTCGTGGCGGGCGGCTACGACGCCGTCATCGGACGGCTGGTCTCGCGGCGCGCGGCCGCGGCGACGCCCTCGAGCGCCGTCGCGCCCGCGACGGCGCCCGCGACGGAGGCGACACTCGCGGCCCCCGCCGGAGCCGCGGATTCACGGAGTGATCAGGGCTCGACGACGAAGCGGACGTTGTCGGGCCAGAGTTCGGACGAGATCACGTCCACCCCGAACGGGCCGACGGCGTCGCGCGGCAGGACGTAGCGCACGTCGAGGGTGTACGGCTCGGTCAGGTCCGACGAGCACGATGCCGGACGAAGCGGGTCCCAGTCCGTGGTGAGTGAGGACGTGTCGGGATCCCACTCGCGGTGCGCCCCTTCCAACTCCCGGATCATCGGCTCCGCGCAGGCGAGTCCCGGTGCGCCGGGGTCGATGTCGATCTGCACCCTGAGTACCCTGGCGTCCCGCGGCGCGAGCGGGTCGTCGACGAAGTCCGCCACCGCGGGACCCACCTGCGCCTTTCCGTAGTGGGCGTCCTGCCCCGGTTCGACCACGACGGGCGCGGCGGGGACGTCCGAGTTCAGCTCGCTCCACTCGTGCCAGGCCACGGTCACGCCCAAGGCGGGAACGAGGACCACGACCGCGCCGAGCGCCACGGCATTCCTGCGCCACCACCCGCTCACGGGTTCGCCCATCCCGTCTCGGGAAGCTCATCGCGAGGAGCCGTGGGAACCGCGCCGAGGTCGAAGTCCACGACGATCATCGAATCGAGCCGCCGGTCGGATGACAGCGCGAGCTCCAGCGCGGCGGTCCCCGTGTCCAGGCTCGCCGGCAGCTCGAACGCGAGACCGCCGCGGGTGGCGACACCGGCCGACAGCGGCTGTCCGGACAGCGAGTCCGGACGATCGCTGGCGCCGTAGCGCACCCCGTCGATGACGATCTCGGCGTGACCCAGATTCACGACGTCCTCCGACGTCACCGCCGCGACCTCCACATCGACGATGAGCCAGTTTCCTTCTGCCGACCAGTCGCCCGCGTGCAGTTCGGACGTGCGACGGACGTCGGTGACGGTGGCAGCCAGATTGCGTCCGACGCCCTCCTCGCCGACGGCCACGGGCACCGGCATGGGGGCCTGGATCTGCTCCTCGCCCGGCGTGGCGAGCGCGACGAACCACGCGGCGACCACGAGTCCTGCCCCGATGGACCAGGCCGCCCAACGCGGCAGCGTGCGATCAGCCCTGGCCATCGGCATCCTCCGCGTCCGCACCGGCTCCCACATCCTCGACCTCGACCATGACCACGGCGTCGCGCACCGGGTCGGTCCACTGCTGGCCGGTCAAGACGAACGAGCCGGTGTGCAGCGACCGTGCGTAGAGCGTCACGGGAACCTCGTCACCGGCCTCGAACGCGCCGCCGGGAACGACCCAGGCGAAGACGATGCGCGCAGGCACATGGGGCTGCAGTGACGGGCCGAACGTCGCGTCGTCGTAGCGCACCGTACCGTCGTCGGCGGTCGCCTTCACGCCCGCGACGGTGAGCGTCGCGGCGATCCCTTCACCGCCGGCCGCCGCCACGGGGCGATCCCACTCGTTCTCGACGTCGGCGATGATCGCGAAGACACGCTCCCAGGTCTCGGGGTAGAGGCCGGCGTCGGGCAGCTCGTCGACGAGCACCGCCCGCTGCACCGTGAGCGAGCGTTCGGCCGTGACGTGCGCGTCACCCGGCTGAAGCCGGGCGATCTCGGGCGGTGCCGCGGTCGCGAGCCCGCCGAAGGCGGCCGTCGCGAGGAGGAACGCTCCCGTGGCGATGCCGGCGAACCATCGCGTCGGGACGCGATCGGTCGCCGCGCGCACCCAGGCGAACCGCCGCTTCGGCTCCGCGGGGGCGGTGGACGACTCGGACACGAGGCCAGCCTAGGGCGAGACGCGCCGGGTCTCGGATGCCGGGAGGAAGGCGTCGCGCAGTGCTCGCCGCACCTCGAGGATGCCCGCCCGGGCCTGTGACGCCGTCCGCTGGGCGCTGAAGACCTCGCGCGCGGGGCGGCCGGGCAGCTCGAGCAGTCGCACGGGAGGGTGCGTGCCCGCCCAGAGCAGATCCGGCAGCACGGCGACCGCCTGCCCCGCGGCCACCAGCCGCGCGTGGGCCGACAGATCGGCGAGCTCGTAGCGTACGTCGGGTTCGTAGCCGGCGGCGCGGCACTGCTGCACCGCCCAGAGCCGCGCCGCCGTGCCCGCGGGCTCCATCACCCAGGGCCTCTCCCGCAGGTCGACCAGCGAGCGCGCGGGATCGGCGGGTCCCACGGCGATCCGGATCGGATCGGTGCCGAGCGTCTCGCGATCCAGCCCGTCCTCATGGGCGCGGGTGTGCCCGGGATACTGCTCGGCGATGACGAGATCGACGCCGCGGGCGGTCAGCTCGAACAGTCCGAGCTCGGGCGGCATCTCGGCGAGCTCGACACGCAGCTGCGGAGCGCGGGCGGCCAGCAGGGCGAGCGCGGCCGGAACGATCGCGAGCGCCGCCGTCTGCATCACGGCGACGCGCACGGGTGCGAGTCCGGGGTGCAGTGATTCGAGCTCGCCTCTCGCGCGCTCGTCGAGGTCCAGTGCGCGAGCCGCGTGGGCGGCGAGGATGCGCCCGTGCTCGGTGAGTCGCACGCGACGGCCCTCCGGCTGGAGGAGGGCCACCCCGGCCTCCTTCTCGAGCAGCGCCAGCTGCTGCGAGATCGTCGACGGGCTGTACGAAAGCGCGTCGGCGACCGCGGCGAGCGTGCCGCGCAGCGCGAGCTCATGCAGCAGCCGCAGACGTCGCAGTTCGAACATGGGCATCCCATCGATGATCTCGAACGATACCGATCGTAGATCATCGCTATTCACGAATGAATGGATGCCGCACCCTGGAGTTCATGCAGCAAGTCGACCGCGCAACGCCTCCGGGCGCGCAGGCTGGGCACGGAGAGGTGCAGGCTGGACTCACGGAGTCGATCGATGTGACATCGGGAGTGGGAATGCGAGACGGAGCCGACGAGCGCCTGGCCGCCGAGGCGGTGGCGCTCGCGCAGCGCTGGGTGGCCGAGAGCGCCGAGGCGGAGGTCGACCCCGCAGCGGAACGGCTCGCCGGCGTCCTCAAGGATCCGAACGGCCTGCCGTTCACGATCGGCTTCGTGGACGGCGTCATGCGGCCCGAGAGCCTGTCGGCCGCGGCATCCCATCTGCACCGTGTCGCACCGCTCGTACCCGATTTCCTGCCGTGGCACCTCCGCGGTGCCGTGCGGCTCGGCGGCGCCGTCGCCCCCGTGCTTCCGTCGCCGGTCGTGCCGATCGCGCGACGCGTGCTGCGCGGCATGGTCGGCCACCTCATCGTCGACGCACGCCCCGACAAGCTCGGACCGGCCATCGCGGCGCTGCGCGAGAGCGGCGCGCGGTTGAACCTCAACCTCCTCGGCGAGGCCGTGCTCGGTGAGAAGGAGGCGCTGCGGCGGCTCGAGGGCATCCATGAGCTCATCCGCCGGCCCGACGTGGACTACGTCTCGGTCAAGGTCTCGGCGATCGCCAGCCACATCTCGATGTGGGCGTTCGACGAGGTCGTCGACAAGGTCGTGGAGCGACTGCTCCCGCTGTACCTCACCGCCGCGACCGATGGCACTTTCATCAACCTCGACATGGAGGAGTACCGCGACCTCGACCTGACGATCGCCGTGTTCACGCGGCTGCTCGAAGACCCTCGGCTGCGCCTCCTCGAGGCGGGCATCGTGCTGCAGGCCTACCTGCCGGACGCGCTGCCGGCTCTCGAACGCCTCACCGCATGGGCGCAGCGGCGCGTCGCCGACGGCGGAGCACGTATCAAGGTGCGGCTCGTGAAGGGCGCGAACCTCGCGATGGAGCACGTCGACGCCATCATGCACGACTGGAGCGTGGCCACCTACGGCGAGAAGGTCGACTCGGACGCCAACTACATCCGCTGCCTGCGGTTCGCGCTGCAGCCCGGCCGCACCGCCGCCGTGCGCATCGGCGTCGCGGGCCACAACCTCTTCGACATCGCCTACGCGTGGCTGCTCGCCCGATCGCGTGGGGTGAACCTGTCGGGCGCCGCCGCCGCGTCGCCGGATGTGGAGTTCGAGATGCTCCTCGGCATGGCGCAGGGTCAGGTGCAGGCCGTCGCGCGCGAGGTGGGCCACGTGCTGCTGTACGTGCCGGTCGTGCGCCCCGACGAGTTCGACGTGGCGATCAGCTACCTCGTGCGGCGCCTGGAGGAGAACGCCTCCAGCGACAACTTCCTCTCAGCGGCGTTCGACCTGGCCGACGACCCCGCCATGTTCGCGCGGGAGCGCGACCGCTTCCTCGCCTCGCTCGCGCGGGCCGACGACGACGGGCTCGCCACGGGCCCGAACCGTGCGCAGGACCGCGCCGCCGAGGCCGCCGCGGCGACCGCGGCCGACCGAGGCGAGGCCGTCGACCGGGCCGACTCGCCGCGCGCACAGGCGCGCCTGCGC
>NZ_JBJDRK010000107.1:0-5529 GCF_044987405.1 Microbacterium sp. ZW T2_14
TGCCGTGGCTGCGTGCTGGCGGGATGCGCAGGCGCGGCGGGATCGGCCGACGGGCCACCCGCCGGCTGCGTGCGCGGCTCGGCCAGTGCCGCGAGCCCGTCCGGGCTGACGTGGCCGGTGACGGGCTGATCCATCCCCGCGTCGGCGTCGTCGAGGATCTCTCGCACCGTCACGGCTGCCCGCAGCGCGGCGATCGACTCGGGGTCGCCTGTGCCCAGCCCGTGCCGGGTGACGTTCAGGGCCGCCGCGGCGACCCCTGTCACGATCGCGTCGCGCACTCCTTCGCCCCAGGCGATGCCGGCCGCCATGCCGGCAGTCAGCGAATCGCCGGCGCCTCTCGTGTCGGCGACCTCCAGGCGCGGCGCGCGCACCTCGAGGAAGCCGTCGGCGTCCAGCAGCAGTGTGGGCTCGGGCGATCTCGACACGACCACGGCACCCGCTCCGCTCTGATGCAGCCGACGCATCGTGGCCATGATGGCGGCGCTGGTGTCGTCGTCGACACGCGCATCCTGCATGAGCTCTTCGTCGCTGACCTTGAGGACGTCGACCCCGCCCTCCAGGGCGGCGTCGAGCCGGGCGCCGGACAGATCCACGACGACCTGAGCACCGCCGGCATGCAGGTCGGCGGCCAGCCGGCGGTAGGTGTCGGCCGGGAGCGTGTCCTCCCCGGCCGGTCCGCTGAGGATCGCCAGGCCCGAGGCGAGCCCCTCGCGAAGGGTCATGCCGTAGAGCTCGTCGAGATCATGCCGGGCGAGGGGGTCGCCGCCCGTCTCGGCGATGATCCGACGCTCGCCGCCGCGGCGATCGTGCACGTACGCGGAGCCCTTGCCCGGGCGCTCGACCCCTGCGACGCTGAGGCCCTCGTCTTGCAGCAGATGTCGCAGCATCCGTCCGACCTCGCCCGTGAGACTGCAGCAGATCGTCACTGAGACCCCGAGCCGCAGCAGCATGCGCGCCTGCCACACCCCCTGACCGCCGGCATGGAGATGGATGTCTGGCTCGTTGTCGTGCTCCTCGACCGTGACGGTGAGCGTCGGCGAGGGAGCGAAGATCGTCACGTCGCTCATACGGCCACGCTAAGCGCGTCGTCGGACGCTCCGGCACCCCCTTGCACCCCCGCAAGAGACCTGCAACAGGTCTTCAGGCGGATGCCGCGGCCCGCGCCGTGACGAGATCCCCGTGGTGGATCGCGGCGACATCGGGGTGGGCGCGCAGGCGCGACTTCAGCGCGTTCTCGCCGTAGAGCGCGTGGATCGGATTGGTCGGATCCTGCGTGACCCCGCGGGCCTGCGCGGCCAGCTCGTCCGGCAGCTCGATCAGCGGCAGGCGCTTGTCGAGCGCCGGGTTGAAGAAGAACGGGACCGAGATGCGGTCCTCGGGGTACTTCGGCGAGATGACCCGGTGCTTGGTCGCGATGAGGTAGCCCTGCGTGGCGTACTCCAGCAGCTCGCCGATGTTGACGACGAAGGCGCCGGCCACCGGGGGAGCGTCCACCCACTGTCCGTCCCGCTCCACCTGGAGTCCGCCCTTGCCGGGCTCGACCCACAGCAGCGTGAGCACGCCCGAGTCCTTGTGGGCTCCGACCCCTTGCTGGGGCGTGGGGTCCTCTTTGCCGGGGTAGCGGACGATCTTGATGAGGGTGGAGGGCTCGCCGAAGTGCTCGTCGAAGTAGTTCTCGGGGGCACCGAGCGACAGCGCCCAGGCGCGCAGCAGCTTCCGCGCGACGCCCGACAGGTGATCGTGCCACTCCGTGACGACGGCGCGCAGCTCGGGCTGCGCGTCGGGCCAGAGGTTCGGCCCGATGAGGCGCGCGAAGTCCGGGGCATCCGGATCGGTCACGGCCTCGCGTTCGGGGCCGATGTCGATCTGCTCACGCCAGTCGACCTCGCCCTGCGTGCGCTCGCCGCCGATGCGCGTGTATCCGCGGAAGTGCGGACTGTTGACGTTCTCGATCGCGAGCTTGTCGGCCTCGGGAAGGGCGAAGAAGCCGCGGGCGACGCGGTGCAGCCGTGCTTCCAGCTCGGGCGAGACGCCGGTCCCGGTGAGGTAGAAGAACCCCACGTCGTGGGTCGCCGCGCGCAGGTCGTCGCGGAACTGCGCGGCCGCCTCGGCACCCGCGTCGAGCCGGGAGAGGTCCAGGATCGGCAGATTGAGCTCGGTCATGAGGCGAGGGTAGGCGGATGCCGCGGCATCCGCTCGGTTTGTTGCGCAGGGTTAAGCGGGCCCGGCGGGGACGCCTGCCGGGCCCGCTGCCACTCACGACCGGGCGAAGAAGGCGCGGATGTCGCCGACGACCAGCTCGGGCACCTCGAGCGCCGCGAAGTGCCCGCCGCGCTCGAAGCGGCTCCAGTGGACGATGTTCGTGTTGTCGCGCTCGGCGAACACCTTGATCGTCTGGAAGTCGTCCTTGAACACCGCGACACCCGTGCGGGCGTCGCTCACGCGCGGCTCGGCATCCGCCAGCGCATTCTCGCGGTAGGCGCGGCTCATACCGGCCGACGCATTGGCGAACCACGCGACGCTCACCTCGGTGAGGACGGCGTCGAGGGGGACGAGGCTGGTGCCGTTGCCGAAGGAGTTGAACAGCTCGGCGTACGCCAGGTGGCCGACGGGGGAGTCGGACAGCGCCGCGGCGATCGTCTGCGGACGGGCGGCGTTCATCGTGTTGTACGCGCCGACGGACTGGAACCACTGCATGTGCTCGAGCCCGGCATAGTCCTGCGGCTCGAGCTTCTCGAACTCGGCCGGGTCGCCCGAGGGGAACGAGAACAGCTGCAGCACGTGCAGGCCCAGGAAGCCCTCGGGATCGAGCAGACCCAGCTCGCGCGCCACCATCGCCCCGTTGTCGCTGCCGTGGATGCCGTACGAGTCGTAGCCGAGCCGGCGCATCAGCGTGTCGTAGGCGGCCGCGACGCGCGCGGTGGTCCAGCCCGCCTGCGTGGCCGGCTGGCTGAAGCCGAACCCCGGCGCATCGGGCACGACGACGTCGAAGGCGTCCTCGGCGCGGCCGCCGTGTGCGACGGGGTCGACGAGCGGACCGATCATGTCCAGGTAGTCGACGAACGAGCCCGGGTACGTGTGGGCCAGGATCAGCGGCGTGGCGCCCTCGTGCGGCGAGCGCACGTGCACGAAGTGGATCGGCTGTCCGTCGATCTCGGTGAAGAAGTGCGGGAACTCGTTCATGCGCGCCTCGGTCGCGCGCCAGTCGAACCCGTCGCGCCACCGTGCGACGGCATCGGCGAGGTACGGGTTCGGCGTTCCCGACTCCCAGTCGTCGGAGGGCGCCGGCTGGGGGAGCCGGGTGCGCGCCAGGCGGTCGTTCAGGTCGTCGAGGTCGGCCTGCGGAACGTCGATGCGGAAGGGGCGGATGTCGGTGCCGGCGGCGGTTGCGGTGTTCATGTCTCCGACGTTACGGTCGAAACAGGCAGGTTCTCTTCCTGTTATCTGCCCTCCTCGACGAAGCGAGCGACATGGCCGACACCTCTGCGCGGATGCTGGCACTCCTCGCGCTGCTGCAGAGCAGGCCGCGGTGGCCGGGTCCCGAGCTGGCGACGCGACTCAACGTGTCGGTGCGGACCATCCGCACCGACATCGAGCGGCTGCGCTCGCTCGGCTACCCCGTCGAGGCGGAGCGCGGGCGCGCCGGCTCGTACCGGCTGGCCGCCGGTGGCAAGCTGCCGCCGTTGCTGCTGGACGACGAAGAGGCCGTCGCCGTGGCCATCGGGCTGCGAGTGGCGCGCGGAGTCGCCGGCGTCGACGAGGCGGGCGCCCGTGCCCTCGCGAAACTGCTCCAGGTGCTGCCCGAACGGCTGCGGCCCACCGTCGACGCGGTGGCCGCCACCATCGACAGCGGCCCGGAGAACGTCGGGACGGACGCACCCGACCCCGAAGTCGACCCGCGCGTGCTGAGCGCGGTCGCGCAGGCGGTGCATGCGGGGGAGTGGCTGCGCTTCGACGACCGCGGTGCCGCTCGACGCGTGGAGCCGTACCGGCTGCTCAGCTGGCAGCGCCGCTGGTACCTCGTGGCGCGCGATCCCGACACCGAGGAATGGGAGACGTTCCGGCTCGACTGGATCGAACCCCGCATGCCCACGCGGCGCCGTTTCGACCCGGTCCCCGTGCCCGGGGGCGACTTCACCGCCTTCGCGCTGCGCTCCATCGCATCCGGCGGGTGGAACGTGCATGCGCGGCTGCGGATCGCCGCGCCGGCGGCGCAGGTGATCGCGCGCATCAACCCGACGGTCGGCGTCGTCGAAGCAGTGGGGCCGACGACGTCGGTGCTGGTGACGGGTGCCGACAGCCTCGAGACGATCGCGGCGTACATCGGGATGCTCGGCATGGACTTCACCGTGGACTCTCCCGCCGCGCTCGTGCCCCACTTGCAGCGCCTGGCCGATCGGTACGCGCGGGCTGCCGGCTGAGCCCGCACGCGCCGTCACGGAATGGACAATCCGGCATCGTGTCCGGTACCGTCGAAGGTAAGGCTCACCTTACGTTGAACCGCCGCGCGCATCACACCGCAGGAGTGCCGAGGCGCAACGGGGCGCCGCGTCATCCGCACCATCTTGGGAATCCCGTTGCTCGCCACCTTCCTCATCGGCCTGCGTGAAGGCCTTGAAGCCGCGCTCGTCGTCGGCATCCTCGTCGCGTACCTGTCCAGACTCGGCCGGCGCGATGTGCTGCCGCGCCTGTGGGCCGGCGTGGGGCTCGCCATCGCTCTGGCACTCGTGATCGGCGCCGTCCTGACCTTCGGCGCGTACTCGCTCACGTTCGAGGCGCAGGAGCTGCTGGGCGGCACCCTGTCGCTCCTCGCCGTGGCGATGGTCACGTGGATGATCTTCTGGATGCAGCGCACCGCCCGCACCCTCAAGCGCACACTCGAAGGCGGCGTGGACCGCGCCCTCGCCACCGGCGGGCTCTGGGCGCTCGTCGCCATCGGGTTCGTCTCCGTGGCGCGCGAGGGCGTCGAGACCACGCTGCTGCTCTGGTCGATGGTGCAGTCCTTCGGCGAGGCGCCGGCGGCGCTCGCCGGCGCCCTTCTGGGCCTGGTGGCCGCCGTGGTGCTCGGCTGGGCCCTCGCCCGCGGCATGCTGCGACTCGACCTGCGCATCTTCTTCGGCTGGACGGGCGCCTTCCTCGTCATCGTCGCGGCCGGCGTGCTCGCCTACGCGATCCACGACCTCCAGGAGGCCGGCGCGCTGCCCGGCCCCTTCACGGCCGCCGCGCCCGTCGATCCTGCGACCGGCGACGTCGCCATCGGCTGGGCGGCCTTCCCGTTCGGCTGGGCCTTCGACGTCACCGCCTCGATCGCCCCCGGCAGTGCCGTGGCCGCGATCCTGCAGGCGACGGTCGGCTTCATGCCGCGGATGTCGTGGCTGCAGGTCGTCGCCTGGGCGCTCTACGTCGGCATCGTCGGCGGCATCTGGCTGCGCGGTCAGCTGCGCTCCCGCCCGGCGGGGCGGCCCGCGCCCACCACGGCGGGGGCACCTGTCGCGGCCGCCGCTGCGTCCTCCGCGGCCGCATCCCCGG
>NZ_JBJDRK010000108.1:0-5358 GCF_044987405.1 Microbacterium sp. ZW T2_14
GAGCGTGCCCGGACCGAAGGGCATCTCCCGCGCGCGGCCGCCACGGAGCCGTTCGGTGAGGGCATGGCGCTCGGTCGGCGTCATCACGCCCACCTCGAGCGCGACGTCCGTGATTCCGGGAACGGATGCCGCGGCCCTGCGCACGTCCGACGCGATCCGCTCGGCTGCCGGGCAGCCCACGATGGTCAGGGCGATCGCGACGTGCGCGACCCCGTCGTCGACGGAGATGTCGCGCACCATGTCGAGCTCGCCGATCGGCCGTCGCAGCTCCGGGTCGGAGACAGCGCCGACGGCGGTGCGGACGGCGTCCGCGTCCGTGGCGACGCTCATCTCGTGGCGCCCTCGTCCGCCGCGTCGGGGCTGTTGTCGAGCTTCTCGAGCAGCGTGCGCAGCTCGGACCGGAGCACCTCACGCGTCACGACCTGGTCGGCGAAGTCGTTGACCGCCATGCGCAGGGCGACGACCTCGCGGGCGAGGTACTCGGTGTCGGCGAGATTGCGCTCGGCGCGCTGCCGATCCTGCTCGATCTGCACCCGGTCGCGGTCGTCCTGGCGGTTCTGCGCCAACAGGATGAGGGGAGCCGCATACGACGCCTGCAGCGACAGGATCAGCGTCAGCAGGGTGAAGTTGGTCGCGGACGGGTCGAACTGCAGCTGCGGCGGCATGAAGATGTTCCACGCCAGCCATACCGCGACGAAGATCGTCATGCCGATGAGGAAGCCGGAGGTGCCCATCGCGCGGGCGAAGGCCTCGGAGAAGCGCCCGAATCTGTCGCTCGACTGCTGCGGGGTCCGCTGCAGCATGCCGGAGCGGCCCCGGGGAGCGTCGAGTGAGGGCTGTCGGCTGGCGCGTGCCATCAGCGCCTCCTGCCGCTGCTCTTGGGCGTTCCGAACGTCAGCGTGCCGGCTGTGTTCGTCGTCACGACGTCGGACGCCGGGCGGCGCTCGTCATCCTCCGCATCGTGAGATCGCCAGTCCTCGGGCAGCAGGTAGTCCAGCACGTCGTCGACGCTGACCGCGCCGACGAGCCGGTGGGCGGGGTCGACGACCGGGAGCGACACGAGGTTGTAGGACGCGAGGAGGCGCGCCACCTCCGCGGCCGACGCGGTGGCCGGGACCGGATCGAGCGTGTCGTCGATGATCGCACCGAGGCGCTCGTGCGGCGGGTAGCGCAGCATCCGCTGGAAATGCACGGTCCCGAGCAGCCGGCCGGTGGGTGTCTCGTAGGGCGGCAGCGTCACGAAGACCGCCGCCGCGAGAGCGGGGTGCAGCTCATGCCGGCGGATGAGGGCGAGTGCCTCGGCGATCGTCGCGTCGGCGGAGAGCACGATGGGCTCGCTGGTCATGAGGCCGCCCGCGGTGTCAGGACCGTACTTCAGCAGCGCGCGGACATCCTCGGCCTCCTCGGGCTCCATGAGGTCCAGGAACTCCTCCCGCTGGTCCTCCGGGAGCTGACCGAGCAGGTCCGCCGCGTCGTCGGGCTCCATGGCGTCGAGGATGTCGGCGGCGCGCTCGTCGTCGAGGGCCTCGAGAATGTGGACCTGGTCGCCCTCGGGCATCTCTTCGAGAGCGTCGGCGAGACGGTCGTCGGGGAGCTCCTCGACGACCTCGAGGAGCCGGTCCTCCGGAAGGTCGAGCAGCGTGTTGGCCAGATCTGCCGGACGCAGTTCGGAGTAGGTCGCGACGAGCTGCTCGGCGGACTGCGCCTCGCCGGGCACCTGACTCTCGCGTACGGCGTCCCAGTTCGCGAACGTGGTCGAGCCCTTGGCGAACGGAGACGCGCTCGTCTTGGGCTTGCGCAGGAAGAGCTGCCCGACATCCCACTCGCCCAGGCGGTTGCGCTCGATGGCGACATCCTCGATCACGGCGGTGCCGGAGCCGTCCGCGAAGAACACTCTGCGGCCGAGCATCTCGGCCATGACGCGGACCTCGCCGCCGCGCTGCTGGAAGCGTCGCACGTTGATGAGGCCGGTCGTGATGACCTGGCCGGTGGCGATCGAGGTGACGCGCCCGATCGACACGAAGACATGACGCCGGCCGGGGATCTCCACGACGAGCCCGATCACGCGCGGCGGATCGTCTTTTCGGTAGATGACGACGACGTCGCGGACCTTGCCGAGACGGTCGCCGGCGGGGTCGAAGACCGAGCACCCGGAAAGGCGCGCGACGAAAACCCTCTGCGTGCTCACACGTCCCAGCGTAGTCCGCGTGCCATGGGAGGATGGGGAGATGACCATGATGGGAGGGCGCTCTCCGCAGGCGTCCGATGCGGTCGGTCAGACCGTTGCGAGCTTCCCCGCGTACGAGGCCGCGCAGAAGGCGGTGTCGTCGCTGATCGCGGCCGACATCCCGGCGCGCGACATCGCGATCGTGGGTCAGGGGCTGCGTTCCATCGAGCGCATCACGGGTCGCCTGGGTTACGCGTCGGCGGCGCGTTCCGGTGCTGTCAACGGAATGCTGCTGGGACTGCTCTTCTCGGCGATCCTGGTGATCGGGTCCCCCTCGGTGCCGATCCAGGCGTTCGTCGGAGTGCTGTTCGTCGGCATCGCGATCGGCATGCTGATGAGCATCGTGGCGTACTCGTTCGTGCGCCGTCGCCGTGACTACGCCTCGGTCATGCAGGTCGTCGCCGATCACTACGAGGTCACCGTCACCGACAACAGCGTGCATCGGGCTCGGCAGGTGCTCGGCCCCCAGACCACGGCGGCTCCGGCTGCCGCGGCCGCCCCGGCGAGGCCGGCCGCTCCGGCGGAGCCGTCGGCTCCCGCAGCACCCACGCCCGCCACGGCGACAGAGCCGCCGAAGTATGGCGAGCGAGTGGTCGCGGATGCGGATCAGCCGGCCCCGAGCGCTCCGGCGGAAGGCGCGTCTGCCGCAGCGCCCAGCGCCACAGTGCCCAGCGCGACATCGGCCGAGCCGGAGAGCCCGGACGAGGCAGATGATCACGGCGAGGCGTCTGCCGGCACCGGCCGCGACTCGCAGCACGATGCGGCCGCCGCGGCACCCGAGCACACCCGCGCCGGCGACGACGAGCGCGCATGAGCGGAGGCGGCGGTCCCTCGCGGACCACCGTCGCGCTCCCCAACGGAAGCGTCGAGATCTCAACCGACCTCGTTGGGCCGGACGAGCCCTGGGCGTTCGCCGCACTCGCACACGGCGCAGGCGCCGGGTATCGGCATCCGTTCCTCACCGGCTTCGCGGACGCCCTCGCCCGGGAGGGCGTCGCGACGCTGCGCTTCAACTTCCCTTATGTCGAGGCAGGACGACGGATGCCGGGGCCCGCTGCTCACGCCGTCGCGACGTGGGCCGCTGTGCATGCCGCCCTGGTGAAGAGCGCGGACGGGCTGCCGATCTTCGCGATGGGCAAGTCGTACGGCGGACGCATGGCGTCGATGGCCGCCGCGGAAGGCGTGATCGATCCGTCGGGGCTGGTCTACCTCGGCTATCCGCTCCACCCGCCGGGAAGTCCGGACAGGGCGCGTACCGCGCACCTGCCGGACGTGCCGCAGGCGCAGCTGTTCGTCGAGGGCACCAACGATCCGTTCATCGACCCCCACGACCAGCTGGAGGCGGCGGTCGCGTCGTGTCGGCAGGCTGAGATCGCCTGGATCGACGGCGGTGGCCACTCGTTCGAGGTCAAGGGCCGGAAGCGCCCGCCGGCGGAGGTCGCCGCCGAGCTCGTTCCTCTCGTCGTCGCGTGGATGCGCCGCATTCACTCCGGTGGCGGACCCACGTAGCGGCCCCGGGGCCGCAGGCGCATCGGACGCTCGTCGTACTCCTCGACCGCGTGGGTGATCCAGCCGGCGATGCGGCCGACGGCGAAGACGACGGCGCCGGCATCATCGGGCATCCGGGCCCAGAGTGCGAGCGCGCCGAGGGCGAGGTCCAGGTTCGGTCGTGCGTCGGCGCGACGCGCCACTTCACCCGCGACCGCATCCACCGCCGCCAGCACGTCGTCGGCGCCGGGTGTCTCCCGCAGCAGTTCCAGCAGGACGGCGGCCCGCATGTCGCCGCCGGCATACAACGGCTGGCCGAACCCGGGGACGCCACGCCCGCCGTCCCGCACCGCGCGGGCGATCGCTGCGGGGGCCGCGTCCCCCTCCTGCACGGCGCGCAGCATGCGGACGGCCGCGCGGCTCGCGGTGCCGTGCAAGGGCGCGTCGAACGCGCCCAGGGCTGCCGTGACGACGGCATAGCCGGATGCCCGCGCCGAGGCGGCGACCCGTGCGGCGAGCGTCGAGACGGCGAGGTCGTGGTCGATCACGAGGACGAGCGCGGCATCGAGCAGGCGCCGTCCGTGCGGATCGTCGGACGCCGCCAGCGCACGCCACAGCGTGGGAGCGATCGCGTCGGGGTGGTGCTGCGGCCCGAGCGCGGCGGGAAGTCCGGTGAGAAGTCGCGCGCCGACGCGAACGAGGTGCGACGGGTCGGGGTCGTCGCGCAGCGGGTCGGTGGCGCCGAGCGCCGCGACGGCTACCAGTATCCGATCCAGGGACGAGGCGGTCTCGCCGAGGGCGGCGATCGTGCGGCGCGCCACGGCGACGTCGTCGGCCGAAGGCCCTCGCAGCGACGGCACATCCCAGAGCCATGCCACGACCTCTTCGAACGACTGCTCGCGTGCGAGGCGTGCGGCCGATCGCTCCCGGTAGTGCAGTTCGTCGTCGTCGATGTGAGCGAGGCGGGTGTCGAGCACCATGAGCGGGGTCCCCGGGGCCGCAGCTCCCGGCGTGGGGCCGCTCGAGCGGCGGCGCCGCTGCGCGAAGGCCTCGATCTCGAGCGGGTCGAACGACGAGCCGGCGGCGTCCCGCTCGCGCGAGAGCAGACCGCGCGACACGTAGGCGTACAGCGACTCCGGCTTGACACCCAGACGTGCGGCCGCCTCCCTGGCGGTGAGGCGGGGCAGATCGCTCATCATATTGATCCGATCAAGATTGACGAAAGGGTGATCAAGTTCCGACACTGACTGTAGCGGTATCGTCCGCCCGACATCCCTGACGGACGGCCAGAACGACAAGGAGCTGACATGAGCACGACGACACAGTCCGCGACGACCGACGTGCCGCGAGGTCTCGCCGGCGTCATCGTGGCTGAGACCACCGTGAGCGATGTCCGCGGAAACGAGGGCTTCTACCAGTACCGCGACCACTCCGCGATCGAGCTGGCGGCGTCGGCGACCTTCGAGGACGCGTGGCAGCTGCTGGTGACAGGCGAGACGGCGACGCCGGACTCGCGCGCGGCGTTCGGCGCCCGCGTCGCGGCCGCCCAGGGGCGACGCGGCGACATCGATGCCGTCGTCGACGCCGTGGCGTCGGCGACACCCGCGGTGCTCGCCGGGCTCGCTGCGGCCTGGCCCCTGCTG
>NZ_JBJDRK010000109.1:0-5263 GCF_044987405.1 Microbacterium sp. ZW T2_14
TCGCCGGAGCGCTCGCGGTGACGGTGCTGCTGCTCGGAGTGCCACTGGCGGTGCCGGCGCGGCTGGGCGCGCCGGCCGAGCTGCTGCAGGGCGTGGTCGAGCTCGGCAGCGGGCTGGTGTTCGGCTGGAAGGACCTGGTGACGGTCGAGCTTCCGGTCGGCTCGTACCGCAACCTGCTGGTGCCCGCGCTCGTGGTGTTCCTGATCGGCACGTGCCTCCTGCTGCTGCTCTCGTGGCGCGAGGATCGCATCGCCTACCTCGCCGTGCCGGTGGCGCTCGGCATGGTGTCGTTCGGGCTGTTCTTCGGGCGCTCCGCCGCGAGTGAGCCGTGGCAGCTCGGTCCGGTCGCGCTCTATGCCCCCGTCGAGACCGCGATCGGCATCGCCGCGCTTCTGGCGTGCCTGCTGTGGCTCGCGTGGCGCACCCACGACCAGCGCATCCGCGCGCTCCAGCGGGCCGCGGCATCCAGCGGCGTGCGCATCTCGCGCAAGCCCACGGCCGCCGACCGGCGACGCACCGCGCTCGGCACCGGCATGGTGGTGGGTGCTCTCGTCCTCGCCGTGGCGGTGGTGCCGTACGCGGCGCGCGGCGCGGAGCGCGACGTGCTTCGATCGGCCGTCGGCCCCGACATCGACCTGTCGGCCGAGGTGAGCCCCCTCGCGCAGTACCGGTCGCTGTTCGCGGACGATCGCGCGTCCGACGTGCTGTTCACCGTCGAGGCCGCCTCGGGCACCCTGCCCGAACGCGTGCGCATCGCGACGCTCGACGCGTACGACGGCGAGATCTTCCGCTCCGGCGGCGAGGGCGCCGTCGACGAGGGGCGATTCGTCCGGGTGCCCTCGACGCTCGACGCCGGCGCAGGCGACGACGTGGCCCTGCGGGTCGAGATCGGCGCGTGGGACGAGATCTGGATGCCGACAGCCGGCCGCCTGCGGTCGGTCGAGTTCTCGGGCGACCGCGCGGCGTCGCTCGCGGACCGGTTCTACTACAACGCGTCTGCGGACGCGGGGGTGCAGACGGCCGGCGGCGGGCTCGCCGCGGGCGATGCGTACACCGTCGACGCCGTCCAGCCGTCCGCCCTCGACCTGGAAAGCCTCGACGCCCCGGGCAGCCAGGGCGGCGTCGCAGCGCCGGACAGCCTGCGCGCCTGGATGGACGAGCACGCGGCCGGCTCCGGCGGAGCGCAGCTCGCCGAGCTGGTGAAGCTGCTGCGTGAGCGCGGGTACCTCAGCCACGGGCTCACCGAGGGCGACGGCACCCCGGTCTGGACGCAGTCGCTCGCCGACTACTCGTTCCAGCCCAGCGCCTCGGGGCACTCGCTCGCCCGGGTCGACGCGATGTTCTCGCGCCTGCTGGAGCGCGAGAGCGATCCCCGGGCTGCGGCATCCGGCAACTACGTGGCAGCCATCGGCGACGACGAGCAGTTCGCGGTCGCGGTGGCGCTCATGGCACGCGAGATCGGCTTCCCGTCGCGCGTGGTGCTCGGCGCCCGCCTCTCGAGCGCCGACCCCGAGCTGTCGACGTGCGAGGGCGGGGCGTGCCGGGCCGAGGATCTCACCGCGTGGACCGAGGTGCAGTCCGCCGACGGCGAGTGGGTCGCGGTCGATGTGACACCGCAGTACCGGCAGGGCCCGAGCCTCGACGTCACGGAACAGCGGGACCCCGAGAACGTGACCGAGGTGCGTCCGGACACCGTCGAGGAAGTCGTGCCCCCGGACCCGACGCAGGAGGATTCCGCGGCCGACGACCAGGACCAGCAGCAGAGCGCGGTCGATCTCGCCTGGCTGTGGCCGATGCTGCGGATCGGCGGCATCGCGCTGCTGGTGCTGCTGCTGGCGTTCGGCCCGTTCGTCGCGGTGGCGTGGGCGAAGGCGGTGCGCCGCCGCCGGCGCCGGGGCGCCGGAACGCCCGCGACGCGGATCGCCGGAGGCTGGGACGAGTACGTCGACGCCGCCGTGGACAGCGGCCACACGGCCGCAGGCACGCTGACCCGCAGCGAGCTGGCCACGTCCTTCGAGACGCCGGCGGGGGCCGTGCTGGCACGCGAGGCCGACCGGGCGGTGTTCTCGCCTGCGGAACTCTCGGCCGAAGACGCCCGCAGCTACTGGAAAGCGGTCGATGCGGAGCGCCGGGGGCTCCGCCGGGAAAGCGGGTTCTGGCGCGGGGCCCGCGCGACCGTATCGTTGAGATCGTTGCTCCGACCGATGACGCCAGAAACCGGCGTCCGCACTCGTATCGCCGAGAGGGGGAGACGACGGGCCGAGCCCGCGCGTCCCATGTCATGAACGCCACCGATGTCACAGCCGCCGTCTTCGGCTCGCTGTTCAGCCTGCTTCTCGCCGCGGGTGTCTACGTCTGGATCGCGCTCGCGCTGTCTGCCGTGTTCCGCAAGGCCGGCGTCGAGTCCTGGAAGGCGTGGGTGCCGATCCTCAACTCGATCGTGCTGCTGCAGCTCGCGGGGCTCTCGCCCTGGCTCCTGCTGCTCGCTCTGGTCCCCATCGTTCAGATCGCCGTGCTCGTGGTGTTCGTCATCGCGATCCACCGCGTCAGCACCGCGTTCGGCTTCGGCGTCGGCATGACCGTGCTGGGTGCCGTGCTGTTCCCGGTGTGGGCGTCCGTGATCGGCTGGGGGAGCGCGCGCTGGGTCGGAAGAGACGAGGGTGCCGGGCCCCGCCGGGCCGCCGAGCCCGACGGGCTGCGCCCGCTGCCCCCGTTCCCCACTCCGGTGTCGCGATCGGGCGAGTCCGCCGTGTTTCCGCAGGCGGCTGCCCCGAGTCCCGTCGTGAGCGACTTCGCGCCGCCTGCGCACGCGCCTGCGGCGCGCCAGACGATGCCGGCGCCGACGGAGCCGGCCGTTCCCGGAGCCCCCGACGAGGCGGCTGCCGCCGGTGCACCGATCCTGGTCCCGCCGCCCGGCGGCTGGACCCCGCCACCGCTGCCCGGACGCCCGGTGCCCGCGACGGCGAACAGCGCGGCTCCGAGCGAGGAGGAGCCTGCGGTCGAGGCATCCCCCGACTCCGGCGAAGCCGACCCCTGGCAGGGCTTCGTTCTGGACACCACCGACCACAGCGCCGAGGTGACCGGGGCTTTCCCGGGAGCGGCGGCGCCGGTCTCCGCCGTGCCCGCGCCGGCCGTCTCACCGGTGCCGGCCGCGCCCGTCGCGGCCGATGCGCCGGAAGCCTACGCGCCGAGGCGATCGGCCGCAGCACCCGTCGACGACATCACGCGTCCGCCGGTGACCGACGTGCCGCTGCCGGCCGTCACGGGCGAGAACCGTGAGCCCTGGGCGCCCGCCCGATCGCCCATGGCTGAGGTCGACGCGTTCCCCGAGGCATCCGGCCCGGTGTCTGCCGTCGCCGGAGCGGCCGGTGCCGGCGCCCCGTTCTCCGCGCTCTCGTCGGTATCGGCACGGCACGCGCGTCCCGAGCTCCCCGACGAGGACATGCTCGACGAGACCGTCATCGTGCGCCGCAAGCGCACCGACTGGACGCTCCTGCCCCCGACCGGTGATCCTGTCGCGCTCGCATCCGACGTCGTGATCCTCGGGCGGCGCCCGACGTCCGACCCGCAGTTCCCCGGCGCGCAGCTGGTGTCGATCTCCGACGGCACGGTGTCGAAGACCCACGCGCGGCTGCAGCTGCGCGACGACCGCTGGTACGTGACCGATCTCGACTCCACGAACGGCGTCCTCTTCGCGACCGTCATGGGCACCGAGGTCGAGGCGACGCCCGGCGTCGAGATCGAGGCGGGTGACCGCTTCCTGCTCGGCGACGCCGAGGTGCGCCTGCAGCGGAGTGACGGGTGATCGATCCCGACGCCGAGCCGACCCGGCGCGCCGCACGCCCGGACGCCTCCCTCGTGCCGGACGACGACACGGTGCTGTCGGCGCGGCGGCGCACCGATGACGACGTCGACGACGCGACGGTGCTGACGGCACGTCGTGCAGGCGTGCCCCAGACGCATGAGGTGGACGACCACACCGTGCTCGCGCCGCGTCGCGTCGCGGCGCCCTCCCCTCCCGACGACCTGGACGCGACGTCGATCGCGGGACGCCGCCCCCCGGCACCCGAGCCGTTCCCGGGAACGTCGGCGCCGTCGGACACCCACACCGCGGGTGGGACGACGATCGAGGACCGCACCGACCAGACGCTGCTCCGCTCGGTGCGCCGTGGCGCTCCGGCGGCGCCCCCGTCGGCGCCCGACTCGTCGCCGGCCGTCCCGGGTCGCGCCGCGTACGTGCCCGGGGACGAGGCATCCGATCGTCGGGCACCGCGGTCCTCCGGACCCGTGATGGCGAGCAGGGCTCCCGTCGTGCCGCCGTCGTCCGTCACGCCGCCGCCCGCTCCCGACGGCGCGGCGTCGCGCCGCCGCCGACACCGCCGCCGGCTGCTCATCGCCGCGGCCGTGGCCGTCGCGGTCCTGGTCGCCGGCGTCGTCGCGCTCCTGCTGCTGCTCACCTGACCTCCCCGAGGACTCCGATGACACCCTCCGCCTCCGCCCCGCCCGCGCGCGTCTCCGGCCCCGACGCCGCGGCGCTCGGCGTCGTGCCCGCGGCACCCGGCATCCGCTCGCTCGCGTTCGCCATCGACGCGTCCATCTGGCTGCTGCTGGCGTCGCCCGCTGTCGTCGGCGCCGTCATGCTGACGGCCGGCGACACGTCGCTCCTGGCGGTCATCCTCGTGCTCGTCGGCGCCGCGCTTCCGCTGCTGTTCGGCCTGTTGCAGCTGGCGCTGCACGGGCGCCGCGGAGTCACCGCGGGCAAGGCCGCGATGCGGCTCCGGTCGGTCGCCGTCGACGACCTCGGCCGGCCGGGTTTCTGGCACGTCGTGCTGCGTGTGCTCGTGCTGGGCGCGAGCGGCACGATGCCGCTCGTGGGTCCCGCGGTCATGTTCGCATCAGGGCTGTGGGATCCGCAGGCCCGGGGTCGCAGCATCCTGGACCGCGTCGGCGGATGCTGGGTGATCGACGCCCGAGCCGGTCTCGACCCCTTCGACCCGAAGGCCCTGCGCCACGCGCGCCGTGCGGTGGCAGGTCGTCCCGAGCAGACCGAGGACCTGCCGTCGATGGCCAGCGACGCGGACCTCGCCACGGCGCTGCGCATCCCCGGCGTCCGCTCGCGCGCCGGCGTGGTCGGCCCCGGCAGCACGGGGGCCCAGTGGGAGGCGGTGAACGACGGGGTGGATGCGAGCCTCATCGCCCAGGTCCCCGGCGACGCAGCCGTTGCCCACGCCGCTCGAGGCCTGGTCACGGGCGCCCCCGGCGC
>NZ_JBJDRK010000110.1:0-4899 GCF_044987405.1 Microbacterium sp. ZW T2_14
GGATCTCGGTGACCGGCAGCGTCGAGTCGGCCCCGAACTCGAGCGTCGAGGGCGCGCGGCCCGCCATGATGAGCTCGGAGGTGAGCGCGGCGATCATGGCCCCGTTGTCGGTGCAGAGCGACAGCGGCGGAATGCGCACGGTGACGCCCTCGGCCGCGGCGCGTTCCAGCGCCACGTCACGCAGCCGTCGGTTGGCGATGACGCCGCCGCCGAGCAGCAGCCGCGGCACGCCGTAGTCGCGGCACGCGGCGAGCGCCTTGGTGACGAGCACGTCGACGACGGCCTCGCGGAAGCTCGCCGCGACGTCCGCGATCGGGACCTGCTCCTCCGCCGCCTCCCGCAGCTCGACCCAGCGGGCGACCGCCGTCTTCAGCCCCGAGAACGAGAAGTCGTAGCGGTGTCCCGCCATGTCGGACGCGCGCGACAGCCCACGGGGGAACGGGATCGCCCGGGGATCTCCGGATGCCGCGGCCCGGTCGATCTCGGGACCTCCGGGGTACGGCAGCCCGAGCAGCCGCGCGACCTTGTCGAAGGCCTCGCCGGCGGCGTCGTCCATCGTCTCGCCGAGGAGCTCCACATCGGTGGTGAGGTCGCGCACCAGGAGCAGCGAGGTGTGCCCGCCGCTCACCAGCAGCGCCACGGTGGGATACTCCAGCGGCGGTGCGTCGGCGTCGAGAATGTCGGCGGCGATGTGGCCGACGAGGTGGTTGACGGCGTAGAGGGGCTTGTCGAGCGACACGGCGAGCGCCTTGGCGGCGCCGACCCCGACCATCAGCGCTCCCGCGAGGCCGGGACCGCTCGTCACCGCGACGGCGTCGAGATCGGCGAGCGCGACCCCCGACTCGGCGAGCGCCGCCTCGATCGACGGCTGCAGCGCTTCGAGGTGCGCACGGGCGGCGACCTCCGGCACGACGCCGCCGTAGCGGGCGTGCTCGTCCATCGAGCTCGCGATCGTGTTCGACAGGAGCGTGCGGCCGCGGACGATGCCGATGCCGGTCTCGTCGCAACTCGTCTCGATGCCGAGCACCAGCGGTTCGGCCCGGTTCACGTGCACACCCCTCCGTCCCCAGCGTTCGCAGCGCCCGCGGCGCCGTCGGTCGCCGAGCTTCCCCGTGTCACCACGCCGTCACCGTCCGCGGCGGCGGCCGAAGCGCTGTGCCACCCCCGCACGTCGAGCTTCATGACGACGGCGTCGACGTCGTCGGGCTGGTAGTACCGGGGCTTCCGGCCGATCTCGGCGAAGCCCTCCGACACGTACAGCGCCTGCGCCACCGGGTTGTCGTCGCGCACCTCGAGGAAGACGTGTGCGGCACCGCGGCGGGCCGCCTCCGCGAGCAGTGCCCGTAGCATCGTGCGCCCGCGGCCTCGCCCGCGCGCGCCCTCGGCGATGGCGATCGTCTGGATGTCGGCATCCGTCGCACTCTTCACCGCACGCAGGCCCGCGTACCCGACGAGCCGGCCGGCCTCCTCGTCGACGACGTACCAGCCGTGGGGCGAGGTCAGCTCCTCACGCATCATGGCCTCGGACCACGCATCGGTCGGAAACGATGCCCGCTCGAGCTTCATGATCGCGGCGAGGTCGGCGGGCGTGGCGGCGCGCAGCGTCATGCCTGGTCCTGCCCTCGTCCGCCCGACGCCGGCGGGGCGGTGGCCGCGGACCGCCCGCTCGCGGCCCGCCCGCTCGCTGCCGGCAGGTTCACCCGTTTCGGAGCGTGCGGCAGCGTGACGTCGGGCGAGCGCAGGTAGAGCGCGTCGTCGGGGCCGATGGTCCGGCCGGCCGACAGGGCACGTGCGGCGGCCAGCGCGAGCATCGCCGCGGGGATCCGATCGGCCTCACGGCGCTGCGCCCCCGCGGCCGCGAGCACGGCATCGAGCTCGTCCCGCGGAACCAGGGCCGGCTCGGCCACCCGGATGGGCAGACCGTCATCGTCGATGCCCCGATACACCGTGTAGGCGAACTCGCGCCGCCGGGCGTCGGTCACGACTGCGAACGTCTCGGCCGCCCCGTCCTCGACGTCGCCGACGAATCCCCAGTCGGCGGTCAGCGCGCTGTGGAGGAGCAGCTCGAGCGCGACGGCGTCGTGGCTCACGACGGGAACGACCGGCAGCCCTCGCCCGAGGGCGAACGCCCGAGCGGCCGCGACGCCGACGCGCAGCCCGGTGAACGGCCCGGGTCCCATTCCTGCGGCGACGTGCGTGATGTCGGAGGGAGTGACGGATGCCTCGGCCATCGCCCGCTCGAGCAGCGTGCCGATGACCTCCGCGTGGCCGCGCGGGTCGAGACTGCGCGCCTCGGAGCGGATGACGCCGTCGGGCTCGACCACCGCCACTGCGGAGCCGAGCGACGTGTCGATGCCGAGGATCACCTTCCCAGGGTAGTCGGCGCGTCAGCACCGGTCGTTGAGCGAGCGCAGAGGCGTCGTCTCGTCGCTGCGCTCCTCGCTCAACGTCCGGATGGACCGGATTCCTCGTGGCGGGCGATATGCACGAGCCGCGGGGCGTCGGCGTCGAGGTCGGCCTCGTGCGCCACGCCGTAGCAGGCATCGTCCTGCCCGCGCCCGTGCCACTCGCGGTCCAGCTCGACCTCCCACCAGTGGTCGCGGATGCCGTCGACCAGTCCCCGGCCCCACTCCACGATGACCACCGAGCCGTCGAAGTCGATGTCGAGGTCGTCGAGCTCGGCGGCCGAGCCCAGGCGGTAGGCGTCGACGTGCACCAGCGGCGCCCCGCCGACGAGCGAGGGGTGCGTGCGCGCGAGGACGAACGTCGGGCTCTGGATTGGTCCCCGCACGCCCAGACCGCGCCCGATGCCACGCGTGAGCGTCGTCTTGCCCGCCCCGAGCGGACCGGTGAGCACCACCAAGTCGCCGGGGCGCAGCATCCGTCCCATCTCCTCGCCAAGCGCCTCCATGGCGTCGGGCGAGGTGATCTCGCGTGTGCCCACGAGCGCGTCGATCCCCTCGCTCATCGCGCCTCCCCCGTACCGTTCTCAGGACCGCCGCCCCTCGACCGCTGCGCGAGCCGCGGAAGGACGCGGGCGCCGGGCCGAGGCCGCTGCATCCCTCCTGAGAACGGAACGCCGCCCCCGCTCATTCCGACACCTTCCGGCGCGGCACGCGGGGTCCGACGCGCGTGACGATCTCGTAGTTGATCGTGCCCGCGGCATCCGCCCAGTCCGTCGCGGCGGGCGCGCCCAGTGTCGGGTCGCCGAACAGCACGACCTCGTCGCCGACGGCGACAGGCGTGTCGCCGACGTCGACGACGAACTGATCCATCGCGATGCGGCCGGCGACCGTGAAGCGCCGGCCGCCGATCACCACGGGTCCCGCGCCGGAGGCCTGTCGCGGCACGCCGTCGGCATAGCCGAGCGGCACGAGCGCGAGAGTCGTGTCGCGCTCGGTGCGGTAGTCGTAGCCGTACGAGACGCCTTTGCCGGCGGGCACGCGGCGCACCGCCGCCACCGCGCCGTGCAGGGTCATCGCGGGCCGCAGGCCCAGGTCGGCCGAGGTGCGGTCGGCGAACGGCGACAGCCCGTACAGCCCGATGCCGATCCGCACGCAGCCGAGCCGCGACTCGGGCAGGTCGATGGCCGCGTGCGTCGCTGCGAGGTGGCGCAGCGGCGGGGCGAGTCCGAGCGAGGCGGCGATGCCGACGCCCTCCTCGAAGGCGCGCAGCGCGGTCCGGTCCTCCTCGACCGAGGCATTGGAGAGGTGGCTGAACAGCGCGATGACCCGCACCCGCCCGATCCGCTCGAGCCGGGCCGCCTCGGCGAACACCATGCGGTAGGCGTCGGGTGCGATGCCGTTGCGCGAGAGGCCCGTCTCGAGCTTGAGGTGCACCCCGACGGGACGATCTGCGGATGCCGCGGCCGCCGCCTGCTGCAGCTGGGCGAGGCTCGAGATGCCGAGCTCGATCCCGAGTGCGGCCGCCTCGGCGAAGTCGGCTCCGGGCGCGTGCAGCCACGCGACGACGGGCGCGTCGATGCCGGCACGGCGCAGGGCGATCGCCTCGGTGATGTCGGAGACGCCCAGGCGCGTCGCCCCTCCCGCGAGCGCCGCGAGCGCCGAGCGGACCGCGCCGTGGCCGTACCCGTCGGCCTTGACGACCGCGATGATCTCCGAGCCGGTGAGGCGGCGCAGGTGCCGCACGTTGTCCTCGATGGCGCCGACGTCGACGACGGCCTCGCGCAGCGCGCCGGTGGGCAGGCGGCTCATGCGGGTTCCTCCGGGGTCGGGATCGGTGTCGGGGTCGCGGTGGGGGTCGCGGCGCCCGACGAGCGTCGAGACAGGGGATTCTCGCCGAGACCGGTGACATCGCCCTGCGTCTCGCCGAGAATCCCCGGGCTCGGCGCGAGCGCGGGCTGGGACAGCGCGACCGGGGGCTCGGCGGACTCGGCGATCACGTATGCGGTCGCGAGGCCGGCGTCGTGCGACAGCGACAGGTGCAGCGCGACGATGCCGCGGTCGGCGACGACGCGCGCGGTCGACCCGCAGAGCGAGAACATCGGGCGACCGGATGCCTCGGACACGACCTCGATCTCGGTCCAGTGCACGCCGTCCGAGCCGCCCAGCGCCTTGATCAGCGCTTCCTTGGCCGCGTAGCGCGCGGCGAGCGAGTGCGGCTTGAGCGCGCGCTCGGCCGCCGAGAACAGGCGGTCGAGCAGCTTCGGCGTCCGCTCGATGGTCCGTTCGAACCGCGGGATGTCGACGAGGTCGACGCCGATTCCGACGATCACATGCACCTCCTGCCGCGCCGGTGCGCGGCATCCGTCACCCTATCGCGCCGCGTCACTGGGCCCGCGTCCCGCGTCCCGCCCCCTCGATGACTTGGCGTATATGTACGCGACAACCTGCCGTGTCGCGTACATATACGCCAAGTCATCGAGGGGGCGGGACGCGG
>NZ_JBJDRK010000111.1:0-4890 GCF_044987405.1 Microbacterium sp. ZW T2_14
CTGCCCGGCGGTGCCATTCCTGGCGGCGCTCTGCCCGGCGGCGCCCTGCCCGGCGGCACCGGGCCGGGAGGCATCGATATCCGGCCGAAGGCGCTCGCGGTCATCGCGCTCGTCGTCGCGGGCGTCGGAATCCTCACCGCGCTCGTCGGTGCCGCCGCCGGCTCATGGGGAACCGGTGCGCTGTCCCCCCTGCTGCTGTTCGTCGCCTTCGTCCTTTCGCTGATCGCCCTGATCAGCAGGAAACAGGGTGGGAAGGGCCTCGGGTTCGCCGCGCTCGGGATCTCGATCGTCGGCGGCATCCTGACCGTCGTGCTCGCGGCGGCGGCGATCCTGGGATCGTTCGCCGGTTCCTCCGACGCCGGGGCGGGACCATATGAGGACGACTACGAGGAGTACGTCGTTCCCGGCATCACTGCGCCGGGAACCGATGGGCAGCCCGATTCCGGAACGCAGTTCGCGGCGCCCGTGCAGCCGACGGTCGCCGAGACCGCCTTCGGGCAGGACTACGACGACGTCTGGTGGTACGCCGTGGTGATCGACAACCCCAACCCGGACTACGTCTTCGACTCGTATGTCGAGGTCATCGCCTACGCCGAGGACGGGTCGACGATCGGGTCAGCTCCCGGCTACGCCATGCTGCTGTCCGGCCGCACGGCCGTGGTGGGCTACTTCTTCGACATGGGCGACGCGCAGATCGCCAGCGTCGGCGTGAACCTGCCCGCCGCCTCGGAGGCGACGCTGTCCCCCGCCGACGAGACGGGGTCCTTCGTCGTCGAGCAGGTGACCGGGGCGGTCGGGTCAGGGGGGCCCGCTGAGGTGTCCGGAACGGTCAGCGCGAACTTCGCCGACGACCAGGAGTATGTCGCCGTCGCGGTGCTCGCCCGCGCAGCCGACGGGACCATCGCCGCGGCGACGACGACCTACGTCGACGCGGTTCCCGGAGACGGCACGCCGGTGTCCTTCGACGCCTGGTTCGACGAGCTCCCGCCCGACGCCACCCTGGAGGCCTTCGCCCACCGCTGAGAGCGACGTACGCTGTCGTCATGGACATGGGCGGCGTCACGGTGTGGGGATTCCTCACCGCCGCGGTGGCGCTGCCGGTGTACTTCCTCTGGTTCGCGATCGACACACGTCGGCGGCGGAGTCGGGGCGAAGCGCCCTCGCACTCTTCGGGAGGACTGCTCGGCATCGACGAGTTCTTCCACCCGACCGCCGAGAACGCTCGCGCCGTATGGGAGGCGGAGCAGATCACCCCCGCCCCCGCACCGACGCCCGGCGACGGCCCCGGCGTGATCGACGGCAACCGGATCGTGATCGAGACGGGCCTCCGCAAGACCACGTGAGCGCGCAGGCCTCGCGCTCCCGTCGGAGCGGGGCGCCCGGCATCCGTCCACTCCGGGCGCAGCTGACCCGCATTCCGTTATCGCGCCGCCGCCGTCCTCCCCAGGGCGTCATGGACGGAGGAGATGGGAGGAGCGGAGGACCGATTCGGGCAGGTTCCTCCTCCCCTCGTCACATCTCCTCCCCTGGTGACGTCCGCCCTCAGCGCTGACGCGCGCGGCGCACGACGGCGGCGATCACGCGCCACCCGACCAGGCCGACGAGCAGCGTCACGGAGGCGACGATGATGAACGGGAGCGCCGTGCCCTGACCGGTCGCCGCACGCAGCAGCATCCCTCCGCCCACGGTGACCGCCCACACGCCGAGGCCGGTCCGCACGGGAGCTGCGGGTGCCCGCCAGGCGAGCGTGACGAGCCAGCCGGCCGCGAGGCCGACGAGGAACGGCCACGCCGTCTGCCAGAGGCCGCCCCACACGTCGGAGTCGTGGCTGGCGCGGCCGACCGCGGCGAAGGCCACCACGACCACCACGTCGATCGCGAGCGCGAGTGCCACCGCACGTCCGCTCGGCCGCGCGCGTGAGGCGGCGACCGGTCCGGAGGGGGTCATGCGAGCACCTCGCGGCGAGGCGTCAGAGCGGGAGTGAGCGCTTCGCGCTCGTCGAACACGAAGCAGTCCCCGCTCCAGTGGTCGCCGCCGACCTGCTCGAAGTAGCCGAGGATGCCGCCGTCCAGCTGGTAGGCCTGCACGCCCGCCCCGCGCAGGTAGATCGCCGCCTTCTCGCAGCGGATGCCGCCGGTGCAGTAGCTGACCACGGTCTTGCCGTCGAGGTCCGCCGCGGCGGCGGCTGCGGCATCCGGAAACTGGGTGAACCGCTCGAGGCGCCAGTCCAGAGCGCCGTCGAACGAGCCGTAGTCGACCTCGAAGGCGTTGCGGGTGTCGAGCAGCACCACCTCGCGTCCCTCATCGTCTCGCCCGCGCTCGAGCCAGCGGCGCAGCGTCTCGGGTGCGACTGCCGGCGCGCGGTCGGCCTCCGGGCGGATCGTGGGGTGATCCATGCGGATGATCTCGCGCTTCACCTTGACCAGCATCCTGCCGAAGGGCTGCGCAGCGGACCAGCTCTCCTTCGTCGTCAGCGAGGCGAAGCGCGGGTCGGCCCGAAGGTCGGCGACGAAGCCGCGGAGGGCGACGGCATCCCCCGCCAGGAACAGGTTGATCCCCTCTTCGGCGAGCAGGATGGTGCCCTTCAGCCCATCTGCGAGCGCCCGATCGCGGAGCGTCGACCGCAGCTCGGGAGGATCGGCGATGTGCGTGAACAGATACGCCGAGATATTCAGAACGGATGCCACCCCTCCACCCTACGGAGGCCACAGAGGTCGTCCGCACGCGTGGTTACTTCCGTGCCGGTACGACGTCAAGGGGCTCGCAGAGCGGGCGCGGCCGCAGGAGTCTGGGTGTGGACAGGCGGACCACGCCACGACCCTCATTGGAGGAGCTATGACCGACCCCACGATCCCGGAGCCGCTGCCCGATCAGACTCCGCCGGGTGAGGCACCTGGCGGACCCAGCGCGCCCAGCCCCGACTCGCCGACGCCGCAGCCGCCGAGCGAGCCTCCGGCCCCCTGGCCGGAAGAGCCGCTCGCGCCGCATCCCGAGGAGCCGCCGTTCCCGCAGACGCCCGAGGCGCCGGAGTCGCCGATCCCCTAAGCCGGCGAGCGCGGTTCGCGACGCCGGGTGCTGCCTCCGCTCCGGCGCGCTCGGCGTCGCGGCGAGCCGTCGCTCCGACCCGTCCGGCCTCGCGGCGAGCCGGCGCTCAGGCACGCCCGGCGGCGCGGCAGGCCGGCGCGCATAACGGCGCGGCGAGCCGGCGCTCAGGCGCGCACGGTGTCCGCGCGGTCGCGCAGCAGCTTCTCGGCGACCGCCCACATCCGTGCGCCCGCGGCAGGGTCGGCGAGCCGACGGTATGGTCGCAACGCCTCCGCCGCCCCACCGAAGTGCATCATCCCCGACGGTCCGAAGAAGCCCGGCCGCGCCGTCAGGGCGACCGCATCCGTCACCGCCGCCCGCAGCGCCGGCTGCGCCGCCTGCGCGGGCGTGTTGCCCAGGCGCTGGGCGAGCCGCCGCCCGGCATCGCTGCGCTGACGTGCACGCATCGCCGGCGCGATCCCCGTGTCGGGCACCACGCCAGGATGACTGAGCTGCACCGAGATGCCCCATCCCTCGGCGGCCGATCGCCGGGCGAGCTCGTAGGCGAACAGCCCCAGCGCCGCCTTCGAGGCACCGTAGGCCCGCAGCGGCGAGTAGCGGCGCTCGCTCTGAAGGTCGTTCCAGTCCGGCCGGGCGATGGCTGCCGCAAGGCTCAGCTGCACGACGACACGCGTTCCGTGCTCCTGCAGCAGGGGCAGCAGCGCCGTGGTCAGCGCGAAGTGCCCGAGGAAGTTCGTCTGGAAATGCAGCTCGAACCCGTCGGAACTCACGTGGCGTTCGGGGTCGCCGAGCAGCACGATCCCCGCATTGAGAACGACGATGTCCAGCGGTGTCCCCTCGGCGCGGAGGGCCGCGGCGAGCGCATCGACCGACGCCAGGCGCGCCAGGTCGAGATCGCGAAGACTCACGCGGATGTCGGGCGCACCGTCGCGAATCGCGTCGATCGCCCGCGCGCCCTTGCCGCGATTGCGCACCGGAAGCACCAGATCGGCGCCCGCACCCGCGAGTCCGCGCGCGATCTCGACCCCCACGCCGTCGCTCGCGCCGGTGACGAGCGCCGTCCGCCCGCGCAGATCCGGCAGCGCCACCTGCGACGCCCGCGTGCGAGACATGGGCTCTCCGATCGTCTTCCGTCTGGGAGGAGGAGGCGGAGTCGGTGGAGCTGATACGCCCGCCATCCGCGCCCTGCCCCGCCCCATCGTGGCGCGCTGGGCGGCGTCGCGCTAGAAGAGCGCCGGCAGCCGGGGAACGCCGGCCTCGACCGCGCGGCCCGCGTCGAGCAGGATGTCCTCTCCCCAGAGCGGGCCGATGAGCTGCACACCGGCCGGCATGCCGTCGTCGCCGAGGCCCGTCGGCAGCGCGAGTGCGGGCAGCCCGAGGAAGTTCGCCGCGACGGTGAGCCAGAGGTCGCGCCATGCCCGGTCTGCGGGCTCGCTTCCGCCGAGGTCGTAGTCCGGTCCGCGCAGGCGCGACGCCGACACCGGGCCGAGAAGCAGCGGAACCTCCACCTGCAGCCGGCGCCACTCGGCGGCGATCGGAGCACGTTGCGCCCACGCCTCGGCGTACTCGCCTGCCGTCTCGTAGGGGCGCGCAGCCGCCGTGCTGTCGCGCAGGAAGAGCGTGGCCGAACGCCCGAGGGGCTGCCCCAGCGCCACGGGGTCCAGAGAGAGGAGCATGTCGGTGCACGACAGGCGGCGCCAGAGGACGGCTGCCTCCTCGAGCCGCGGAGCGTCGACGGCGACGACATCCCAGCCGTCGCGGGCGAGGGATGCCGCGGCCCGCTCGATTCCGGCCGCCACGTCGGGATCCGCTCCGGCGTCGAGAGCGTTGCGCACCACGCCGACC
>NZ_JBJDRK010000112.1:0-4728 GCF_044987405.1 Microbacterium sp. ZW T2_14
CCGAACCCGGAAGCTAAGCCTCTCAGCGCCGATGGTACTGCAGGGGGGACCCTGTGGGAGAGTAGGACACCGCCGGACACCCATTCACGTAATGGCCACCCCCCAAGGGTGGCCATTACGCGTTAACGGCCTCATTCGCGTCGGTAGACTCGGGGGATGCCGCTCGATCTGTCGTTGTCCTCTGCCGAACTCACGCGCATCATCTGCGACATTCCGAGTGTGTCGGGCGATGAGAAGCTGCTGGCCGACATGATCTTCGACGAGATCGCCGCGCTCGATCACCTCGAGGTGTACCGCGACGGCGACACGATCGTCGCCCGCACGAATCTCGGCCGGGCGCAGCGCGTGGTGATCGCGGGTCACATCGACACCGTGCCGATCAACGCCAACGTGCCCACGCGGGACATCGACGTCGACGGCGAGCCGTTCATCTGGGGCCGTGGCACCGTCGACATGAAGGCCGGCGTCGCCGTGCAGCTGAAGCTCGCAGCCGAGCTGGTGGCTCCCCGCGTGGACATCACGTGGATGTGGTACGACCACGAGGAGGTCGACGCCGACCTCAACGGTCTCACCCGCCTGGCGCGCACGCGGCCGGATCTGTTCGCCGGCGATTTCGCGATCCTCGGTGAGCCGTCCAACGGCGAGGTCGAGGGCGGGTGCAACGGCAATCTGCGCGCGATCGTCCGCACGCACGGCACGCGTGCGCACAGCGCCCGCGCCTGGATCGGCGAGAACGCCATCCACAAGGCTGCGCCGATCCTCGGGCGGCTCGCGGAGTACGAGCCGAGGGACGTCGCGGTCGAGGGACTCGTGTACCGCGAGGGGCTCAACGCGGTGCGCATCAGCGGCGGTGTGGCCGGCAACGTGATTCCGGACCTCTGCGAGGTCGAGGTGAACTATCGCTTCGCGCCCAGCAGGGATGTCGAGGAGGCGACGGACCATGTCCGCGACGTGTTCTCGGGTTTCGAGGTCGAGATCGTCGACGCTGCCGTCGGTGCGCGGCCGGGCCTCGACGCCCCGCTGGCGCGGGAGTTCCTCGCGGCCGTGGGCGCCGAGCCCCGCCCCAAGTACGGGTGGACCGACGTGGCGCGTTTCAGCGCATTGGGCGTGCCGGCCGTGAACTACGGTCCCGGCGACCCGCACCTCGCGCACCACGACGAGGAGCGGGTGCCGGTGGCCCAGATCGAAGCGGTCGAGCGGGGCCTGCGCGCGTGGCTGGCGACCGACTGACAGCGGAGCCTCTCGCTCGGCCGTCGCGGGGTCGCGTCGCTCTCCGTGTCCTCGCGATCTACCTGGCCGCGCGACTGGTGACGACTCTCTTCTTGATCCTGGCTGCCGAACTCTCCGGCTTCCAGAGCAGGATGGGAGCGGACGCCGATCTCGGCGACACCGTCGTCGCCTGGGATGGCGCGTGGTACTGGCTGGTGGCGTTCTCGGGGTACCCGAGCCCGTTGCCCCTGACCGACGCCGGCCAGGTCGCCGAGAACGCGTGGGCGTTTCTTCCGCTGTACCCGTATCTGTCGCAGGCGGTCGCCCTGCCGTTCGGCGGACAGTGGGGGACGGGGGCGCTGCTCGTGTCGCTCGTGGCCGGGTATGGGGCATCCGTCGCTCTGTATCGGCTGCTGAGGCTGCGCCTCGACGAGTCGGCGACGCTGTGGGCGGTGGCGTTCTTCGCCAGCGGTCCGCTCGCCGCTCTCTTCCAGGTCGGGTACGCGGAGGCGCTCAACCTCTTCTGGCTCTTCTGCGCGCTGTGGTGCGTGGCGCGGCGACGTTACGGGTGGCTGTACGTCCTCATCCCGCTGATGGCGTTCACGCGGCCCGGCGTGCTGGCGTTCGGACTGTTCCTGGCCCTCTTCGGCGTGTGGAGATGGGTGCGGCGAGCCCGAGAGCCGCTGCGGACCCCCGAGGTCGTGCATATCGTCGCACTCGGCCTGCTGTCGGTCGTCGCCGGCTTCGCGTGGCAGTTCATCGCGGGCTGGGTCACAGGCGAGCCGGGCGCCTATCTCTCCACGGAACTCGCCTGGCGCCGCAACTGGGTGGCCGGCGACCCCTCCTTCGCGCCCTTCGAGCCGTTCCTCGCCGGGATCTCGTTCTGGTTCGAGACGATGTGGCATCTGCCGCTCGCGCTGGGCTACGTCGTCGTCGGCGCGAGCGTGCTGCTGATCGGGGCGGCCCTCGCCCTTCTGCCGCAGGTGCGCCGCCTCGGAGTGGAGATCCGGCTGTGGAGCGTGAGCTACCTCGTCTACCTGCTGCTGGTGTTCTTCCCGCAGTCGAGCATCTTCCGGCTGCTCGTGCCGCTCTCGCCGCTGTGGGGTGCGTTCGCCGTCCCGCGCTCGCGCGTATGGCGGGTGGGCGTGCTCATCGCGTGCCTGGTCGGCCAATGGTGGTGGATCTACAACATGTACGCCCTGGGCAGCAGTTCCTGGCAGGTGCCGTGACCGAAACCAGGATGCCGCTTTCCCCAGGCGTACCCGGGGACGCTTGCCCTCACGATAAACTCGAACTGCAGACCATCGATGAAAAGGAGCCGCAATGGCAGCCATGAAGCCGAGAACCGGAGACGGGCCGATGGAGGCCGTGAAGGAGGGTCGACTCATCATCGTGCGCGTGCCGCTCGAGGGAGGCGGTCGCCTGGTCGTCTCGGTGAACGACGCTGAGGCCAAGGAGCTCTACGACGTCCTGAGCGGCGTCGTCAACGCCGCGTAGAGGCACGTTGCGCGGGGTCTCAGGCGACAGGCACCGTGGTGAGCTGCAGCAGCCCCTCACCGGTGATGGACAGTGCGCCGATGACGGCGGGAGACGCCTGCGTCTCTTGGATGAGTGAGCGGTACGCGGTGGTCACCGGGTCGCGTCGCACCGGATCGGCCACCGCGCCGCCGGCGAGGACGCGGGGCACCAGGACGGTCCCGCCCGCACGCACCAGGCGCAGCCCGTGCTCGACGTACTCGATGACACCGTCGGCATCTGCGTCCACGAGCACGATGTCGTAGGAGGCCTCATTCATCCGGGGGAGGACCTCCGCGGCGCGTCCCGTGATGAAGCGGGCACGGGCCGGCGGGATGCGAGCCTCGCCGAACGCCTGCCGTGCGGCGCCGAGGTGCTCCGGCTCCTTGTCGATCGTGGTGAGGGTCGCCCGTGGCGAGCCGTGCAGCAGCCAGAGGCCGGAGACGCCGGCGCCCGTCCCGATCTCGACGATGTTGAGCGCCTGGGACGCGGCCGCGATCACCGCGCACTGGGCCCCGATGGCCGGGCTGATCGGTGCGGCACCGAGTTCGAGAGCGTGCGCTCGTGCACGCGCGATGTGCTCCGGTTCGCTCGTCGCCTCGTCCACGAACCGCTGGTTCGCGCTCTGCTCGCCCATCGGCACCTCCGCTCGCCAGCCTACGCGGCCGTGCGGCGCTGGCCGCACAGGCACGACGGTAATCTGAAGGCATGATCTTCGGCCTCACGATCGAGAAGCTCCTGCTGATCGGTCTCGTCGCGGCACTCATCCTCGGACCCGAGCGTCTGCCGCGGTATGCGGAGTCCCTCGCGGGACTGACCAAGCGTGCGCGGGAGTGGGTGACCACCGCGCGCACCCGGGTGCGGGACGAGATGGGCGAGGATTTCGACGACGTGGACTGGCGCACCCTCGATCCGCGCCAGTACGACCCCCGACGTATCATCCGCGAGGCGCTGCTGGACGACGCGCCCGTGGCGGGGATCGGAACGACGGCGAAGTCAGCTTCGTCGGCCACCGCCGAACCTGCCGTTCCGACCACGCCGGTGGCGTCCCCCTTCCGTGGTCCGGCGGACGGCCCGACGCCCTACGACTCCGAGGCCACCTGACCCCTGCGGATCGTGACCGCAGAGGGATTGTGACCGCAGACGGATCGTCACCGCGGACGGAACGGGAGCGCGCGCCCGGACAGCCCGCGAGGGGTCTGCGCCAGCTGTGCGGCGATGCCGGCGATGACCCGTGCCGCGGCGTCCTCAGGATGGGCGATGACGGCCGGGATGCCGGCATCCGCGTCCGTCCGCAGCGTCGGGCTCAGCGGAACGGAGCCCAGCAGCGGCACCTCGGCGTCTTCCTGCGTCAGCGCCGCGGCGACGGCGGCGCCCCCGCCGGTCCCGAACAGGTCGAAGACCGTTCCATCGGGCAGCGTCAGGGCCGACATGTTCTCGATGACGCCGATGACCCGCTGACCGGTCTGGCGCGCCACCAGCCCGCTGCGCACGGCCACATCGGATGCGGCGGTCTGCGGGGTGGTCACCACGAGGACCTCGGCGTTCGGCAGCACCTGTCCGACCGAGATCGCGATGTCGCCGGTGCCCGGCGGCATGTCCAGGAGCAGTACGTCCAGGTCCCCGAAGTACACGTCGGTGAGGAACTGCAGCAGCGTGCGATGCAGCATCGGCCCACGCCACGCGACGGCGCCGACAGCGGCCTCGCCGTCCCGGCGGCGCAGGAACATCCCGATCGAGATGACTTTCACGCCGTGCGCGACGGGAGGCAGCATCAGGTCGTCCACGCGGGTCGGCTGCGGCACCGTGCCGTGGGCGTCGACCAGGCCGAGCTGACCGGGGATCGAGAAGCCGTGCACGTCGGCGTCGATGAGCCCCACGGCGAGCCCGCGCGCGGCGAGTGCCGCCGCGAGGTTGGCGGTCACCGTCGACTTGCCGACGCCACCCTTGCCGCTCGTGACGGCGATCACTCGCGTGAGCGTGCCCGGACCGAAGGGCATCTCC
>NZ_JBJDRK010000113.1:0-4237 GCF_044987405.1 Microbacterium sp. ZW T2_14
GCGGTGGCGCGCGGGGCGCACGTGCTCGTCGGCGCCGTGACCGACGAGCGCGACCCCCTGCCCGAGCGCCCCGACGCCGCCGACGTCTACCGGGCCGCGGCCGTCGAGCAGGCCTCGCACGACGCCGCGGTCGTCGCCTCATCCATCGGGCGCGCCGGCGGAGAGGCGATCGCAGCCACGTCCGAGGACCTGCCGCCCCGCATCGCGGACCGCTATCTCGCACTCAAGGCCGCCGGGCGGCTCTGACGACGCACGACGCGGGTCTCGGCATCCGACTATCGCTCCCGTTCGGGGCGCACCGCGCACGTTCGGGGCGCGCGACGAACGCCCCGAACGCAGCTCGCGCGCCCCAAACGCGGCAGGATGCCGGAAGAGCCGGCGACGAATGCCTGAACACGGCGTGAAACCTCGAGGCATCGGGTGTCACACACCGACACTCCGCGCGCGGTTCCTGGGAAACTGCTGGACGGAGCGCTAGCCTCACGACGAGGAAAGGAGTCCGCCATGCCGGATACCGCAATCCCGCCCACCACGGCGAACAGACTCGTCGCGGAGGCTCTCGGAACGTTTCTGCTCGTCTTCGGCGGCGTCGGCACCGCGCTGTTCGCCGCCAACTTCCCCGCGGATGCGGAGACCAACCCGCTCGGCGTCGGCTTCGTCGGCGTCGCACTCGCGTTCGGCCTGACCGTCGTAGTCGGCGCCTACGCCTGGGGCCCCGTCTCGGGCGGCCACTTCAACCCCGCGATCACGCTCGGACTCGCCGCCGCGGGCCGCTTCGAGTGGAAGAACACGATCCCGTACATCATCGTGCAGCTCATCGGCGGCGCCCTGGGCACGACGCTCATCGTGCTGATCGGCATCTTCGGCACCGACGACTGGCTCGCCAACGCGCAGGACGGCGGCTTCGCGTCGAACGGCTACGGCACCGGCGACTTCGGCTCCCCCGGCGGCTTCGGCCTCGGCGCCGCCATCATCGCCGAGATCCTGCTGACCGCGATCTTCGTGCTGATCATCCTGGGCGTCACGCACTCCACGCGGGGCACCGCGGCGCTTGCGCCGCTGGCCATCGGCCTGACGCTGACCCTCATCCACCTCATCTCCATCCCGATCGACAACACGTCGGTGAACCCGGCCCGCTCGATCGCCGCCGCGATCTACGGCGGCCCCGGCCCGCTCTCGCAGCTGTGGGTGTTCATCGTGTTCCCGATCGTCGGCGGTCTGCTCGCCGGCCTCCTGCACCGCGCGCTGTTCGAGCCCAAGGGCACGCTGCCGCCGGTGCAGGCGGAGGCGCGCGTGGAGTAGACGCCCGCACACGACAGAGCGGCCCGCCCCTTCCGGGGGCGGGCCGCTCTTCTGCGTGTCGGATCAGGCCAGGTCGAACCGGTCGAGCTCGGTGACCTTGCCCCATGCCTTGACGAAGTCGCGCACGAACTTCTCGTTCGCGTCATCCGAGGCGTACACCTCGGCGACGGCGCGCAACTCGGAGTTCGAGGCGAACAGAAGGTCGACGCGCGTGCCGATGCCGACAGGCTCGCCAGAGCCGTCCTTCGCTCCCGAGAACGCGTGCGCGCCCGGGTCGAGCGGCTTCCACGTCGTGCCCAGGTCGAGCAGGTTCACGAAGAAGTCGTTCGTGAGCACGCCCTTGCGGTCGGTGAAGACGCCGTAGTCGGAGCCGTCCCAGTTCGCACTGAGCACGCGCAGACCGCCCACGAGCACCGTGAGCTCCGGAGCGCTCAGCGTGAGCAGGTTCGCCCGGTCGATGAGGTGGTGCTCCTCGGGCATGAACGCGCGCGGCCCGTAGTAGTTGCGGAACCCGTCGGTGATCGGCTCGAGGAACGCGAACGACTCGACGTCGGTCTGCTCCTGCGTGGCGTCGGTGCGACCCGGGTGGAAGATCACCTCGGCCTCGACCCCGGCGTCCTTCGCCGCCTTCTCGACCGCCGCATTGCCGGCGAGCACGATCAGGTCTGCCAGCGACACCCTCTTGCCGTCGGTGCGTCCGTCGTTGAACGACGCCTGGATCTGCTCGAGCTTCGCGAGCACCGTGGCGAGCTGGGCGGGCTTGTTGACCTCCCAGTCCTTCTGCGGAGCCAGACGGATGCGCGCGCCGTTGACGCCGCCCCGCTTGTCGCTGCCGCGGAACGAGGATGCCGCGGCCCACGTGGTCTCGACGAGCTCCGCGACGCTGAGACCCGAGTCGAGGATCTGCGTCTTGAGGGCCGCCGCGTCCGCCGCGTCGATCAGCTCGTGGTCGACGGCGGGGACGGGGTCCTGCCAGAGCAGCTCCTCGGCCGGCACCTCGGGTCCGAGGTAGCGGGCGATCGGACCCATGTCGCGGTGCGTGAGCTTGAACCACGCACGGGCGAACGCGTCCGCGAACGCCTCGGGGTCGTCCTTGAAGCGGCGCGAGATGGCGTCGTACGCCGGGTCGGTGCGCAGCGCCAGATCGCTGGTCAGCATGCGCGGCTCGCGACGGCCGTTGGAGTGGGCCAGCGGCACCATGTCGGCGCCGCCGTTGTTGATGGGCCGCCACTGGTGGCCGCCGCCCGGGCTGCGCATGAGCTCCCACTCGTATGCGTAGAGGATGTGGAAGAACTCGTTGTCCCAGCGCGTGGGGTGGTACGTCCACGTGACCTCGAGGCCCGACGTGATGGTGTCGTCGCCGTGCCCGGTGCCGTGGTTGTTCTTCCAGCCGAGGCCCTGCTGCTCGAGGCCGGCGGCCTCGGGGTTGGCCTCGATGTTGGTGTCGGGCGCGGCGCCGTGCGTCTTGCCGAACGTGTGGCCACCGGCGATGAGCGCGACCGTCTCCTCGTCGTCCATCGCCATGCGGCCGAAGGTCTCGCGGATGTCGCGCGCCGACGCCAGCGGGTCGGGGTTGCCGTTGGGACCCTCGGGGTTCACGTAGATGAGGCCCATCTGCACGGCGGCGAGGGGCTTCTCGAGCTCGCGGTCGCCCGAGTAGCGCTCGTCGTCCAGCCAGGTGGTCTCGGGACCCCAGTACACGTCGGCGTCCGGCTCCCACACGTCGGCGCGGCCACCGGCGTAGCCGAACGTCTGGAAGCCCATCGACTCGAGCGCCACGTTGCCGGCGAGGATCATCAGGTCGGCCCACGACAGCGACTGGCCGTACTTCTTCTTGACCGGCCACAGCAGGCGGCGAGCCTTGTCGAGGTTGACGTTGTCGGGCCAGCTGTTCAGCGGCGCGAACCGCTGCTGCCCGGCGCCGCCGCCGCCGCGACCGTCGGTGACGCGGTACGTTCCCGCGCTGTGCCACGCCATGCGGATCATGAGGGGGCCGTAGTTGCCGAAGTCGGCGGGCCACCAGTCCTGCGAGGTGGTGAGGGTCTCGGCGATGTCGGCCTTGACCGCCGCGAGGTCGAGCGACTCGAACGCGGCCTTGTAGTCGAAGTCCGCGCCGAGGGGGTTCGCGACTGCGGGGTTCTTGGCCAGGATCTTGAGGTTCAGCTGGTTGGGCCACCACACGCTGTTGGCGTTACCGGTGGTGGGGTGGGGCTGGCCGCCGTGGATCACGGGGCAGCTCTCGGACTCGTTGGGACGGGGGCGGCTCTCGCCGTCCTCGCGCTCGTCGACCGGGGTGTCGATCGGCGTGACCGCCTGATCGGAGTCGGTGGGGTTCTCGCCGATCTCCGGGATCGTGTCGTTGGTGTCGGTCATGAGCTTCCTTCCATCGGATGGGCTAGCGGTTCGGACAGGAGATCAGGATGCCGCGGGCACGCGGGCCGCGATTTCGCCGCCGTCGGCGCGCGCCGCGGCGCACGAGGGGCATACGCCCCAGAAGGTCACCTCGGCGACCTGCACCGCGTAGCCGTGGGCGTCGGAGGGCGTCAGGCATGGGGCATCCCCGACGACGCAGTCGACGTCTTGGACAGCGCCGCATTCGGAGCAGACGAGGTGGTGGTGGTTGTCGTCGACGCGCAGTTCGAACAGACCGGGCCGGCCGGCCGGCTCGATCCGGCGGGCGAGCCCCGCGTCGACGAAGTCGCTGAGCGCGTTGTAGACCGACTGCAGGCTCGTGCCGGGAATCGTCCGGGCGACGATGCCGAACAGCTCGTCGGCGCTCGCGTGGGGCCGCTCGATGAGCGCCTCGACGACCGCCCGCCGCGAATCGGTGACCCGCAGTCCCGCCGCCCGCAGCCGAGCCGCAGCATCGAGGATCTCGGGCGGGTTCACCCCTCCAGCGTAGCGTTGTTTTGAGCTATTCAAAACAGTGATAGAC
>NZ_JBJDRK010000114.1:0-3483 GCF_044987405.1 Microbacterium sp. ZW T2_14
ACCGCGCCGACGTCCCGCCGGTACGCGTCCTCCGGGTGGTCGCGCGCGAGCTCCACGAGCGGCGGCAGGTCCATCGCGAGGATGAGCTGCACCCGCGATGCCGCGGCCCGCGCCTGCCCCGCGGCATCCAGCACCGCGATGCCGCCCCGCAGCGCTTCCAGGTAGTCGCGCAGGACGGGCAGCTCGCCCTTGTGCTGCGTGATCGACGAGCCGTCCGCGCGCTCGCGCCACTCCACCACGACGTCCGGGATGACATCGAACGTGCGGGCGCGCGTGTACATCTGCTGTGCGACGACCTGGTCCTCGTAGGCCCTGCCGACCGGGAACCGCAGGCCGGTGCGGTGCCACAGATCCGTGCGGCTCACCTTCGACCACGCGACGATGTTGCCGGATGCCGCGGGGTGCTGGTCGAGAGTCGTGCCGAGGCGCGCCGGGTCTGTCGCCGCCGCCACCCACGGCTGGACGATGCCGGCGGCGTAGCCGCCGGCATCGTCGGGGCGCAGTCGCACGTATGCGCCGAGCGCGAAGTCGCTGCCGCTGGCGGTGAGCGTCCCGACGAGCCGCTCGAGAGCGTGCGGCGTGAGGCGGTCATCGGCGTCGAGGAAGCCGACGAAGGGCGACCGCACGAGGTCGAGCCCGGTGTTGCGCGCGGCGCCCAGCCCGCGCTGCGTGGCATGGTGCACCACGTGGAATCGGTCGTCGGCGGCGGCCGCGGCGTCGAACAGGGCTCCGGTCTCGTCGGTCGACGCATCGTCGACGAGGATGGCCGTCCAGTCGGTACGGGTCTGCGCGCGGAGCGAGTCGAGCGCCTCGACGGCATAGGCTGCCACGTCGTAGCCCGGGACGATGACGGTCACGGCGGGGGTCACGTCCCGATCCTACGGGCGTCGGCGAGCAGTGAGGGTCGGAGCTCGGCGAGACGGCGCGCGGTGGCGGGCGGCCTCAGCGACCGGGCGCGGAGACCGCGGCGACGGACGCCTCGACGGCGTCGGCGACGGCATCCAGGGGCGCGTTCAGCCAGCGGGGGAAGGTGAACCGCACGGCGGTCTGCGCGACATCCGGAGCGATGCCCATCGCGAGGAGGACATGCGAGGGCTCGTCGCTGCCCGCGGCGCAGGCCGAGCCGCTCGAGGAGACGACGCCGCGGCGCTCGAGTTCGAGCAGGACCGCCTCACCGCTGGTGCCGGCGAACGTGAAGCTCGCGGTGCCGGCGAGCCGGTGCACGGGGTCGCCGGTGAGCCGAGCCGAGGGCACGTGCTCGAGCACGCGTGCGATGAAGCGGTCGCGGATCGCGCCGACGCGAGCGGATGCCTCGACCCGCTCGGACTCGGCGAGTTCCAGCGCGGTGGCGAAGCCGATGGCGCCGGCGACGTCTTCGGTGCCGCTGCGGCGGCCCCGCTCCTGCCCACCGCCATGCAGCAGCGGCTCCAGCGGGATCCGGCCACGGATGCCGAGCACTCCGGTGCCCTTCGGCGCGCCGAGCTTGTGCCCGGCCAGCGAGATCGCGTCGTAGCCCAGCTCGGCCGCCGACAACGGCAGCCAGCCGGCAGCCTGCACGGCGTCGAGGTGCAGAGGCACCCGTCGCTCGCGGAGGGCGGCCGCGATGTCCGCGGCATCCTGGACCGTGCCGACCTCGTTGTTGGCGTACCCGATGCTCACGAGCACCGTGTCGTCGCGGAGGCTGCGGTCCACGGCATCCGTCGACACCCGCGCTTCCGCATCGACGGGGACGTGCGTGGCCGCGAAGCCGTGCACCCTCTCGAGGTAGGCGACCGACTCGAGCACCGACTCGTGCTCGATGGGGGTCGTGACGACGTGCGCCCGGCCGTGTGCGTCGGCGGACTCGGCCCTGCGGGGCGCCTCGTCGGCGCGACGCAGGGCGGCCGCGATCGCGATGCCCTTGATCGCGAGGTTGTTCGCCTCGGTGCCTCCGGACGTGAAGACGATGTCGCCGGCGCGGAGGCCGAGGACGCGGGCGACGCGCGCGCGGGCCTCGGCCAGCGCATCGGCCGCCGCCTCGCCCACCGTGTGGTGGCTCGAGGGATTGCCGTACCAGCGGGTGAGGTACGGCATCATCGCCTCGAGCACCTCCGGGCGGACCGGAGTCGTCGCCGCGTTGTCGAGGTAGAGCATGCTCATCGGGTGCCGCTCTCGTGGTTCAGGGGGCGTCGATCCGCACGTCGAGCCCCAGATCGAGCGCGCGAGCGGAGTGGGTAAGGGCGCCGACGGAGATCACGTCGACGCCGGTCTCGGCGATGGCGCGCACGGTCTCGAGCGACACTCCGCCGGATGCCTCGACGGTGGCTCGGCCGGCGACCTGCGCGACGCCGGCGCGCAGCTCGTCGAGCGAGAAGTTGTCGAGCATGATCGTGCCGATGCCGGCCGCGAGCACCGGCTCGATCTGCTCGAGCCGGTCGACCTCGACCTCGATGTGCGTGGTGTGGGGGAGGAGGTCCTTCGCTGCGAGGAGTGCCGCCGTGGGGGAGACGCCCTTCTGCGCGAGGACGGCGAGGTGGTTGTCCTTGGCCATCACGGCGTCCGAGAGCGAGTGGCGATGGTTGCGGCCGCCGCCGTCGCGCACCGCCTTGCGCTCGAAGGCACGCAGTCCCGGCGTCGTCTTGCGCGTGTCGGCGATACGGGTGCGGGTGTGGGCGACCTCGGCGACATAGGCGCCGGTGAGGGTGGCGATGCCCGACATGCGCTGCACAAAGTTGAGTCCGATGCGCTCGGCCGTGAGAACCCCGCGGGCGCTTCCGGTGACGACGGCGAGCACCGCGCCCGGCTCGAACCACTCGCCATCCTCGACCACGAGCTCGACGTCGATGGCCGGATCGGTGAGCCGGAAGGCCGCGGCGAACACGTCGCCTCCCGAGAACACTCCGCGTTCGCGCGCCACCAGGTCGGCTCGGGCGACCGCGTTCTCGGGGATCAGCGCCTCGCTCGTGAGATCGCCCCACGGCGCATCCTCCTCGAGGGCGGCGGCGACCGTGCGGTCGATGACAGCGCGACTCAGCATGCGACAGCCTCCTCGGCGACCGGACGTGCCGGATTCCTCAGCTCGGCCGCCATCCGCAGAGGGCCGGAGGCCGTGATCCCGGCGACGTCCGGATTCTGAGGAGTTTCCGCCGTCGGATCGTCGGCGCGGAAGTGCGCGCCGACCGACCCGCGACGGGCGCGGGCCGCAGCGACGAGCTCCGCCGCGACGAGCAGCAGATTCTGGTCCTCGTAGTCGTTCTCCGTGACGGGCACGCGGCGCTGCGCCTGCCATGCCGCGAGGACGGATGCCGCCCGCCGCAGTCCGTTCTCGTCGCGCACGAGACCCGCCCGCTTCCACATCAGCTCCTGCAGCGCGGCGCGGCTGAACACGGGCACCTCCTGCGCCGCGTCGTCCCACGGTTCCGCAGACGAACCCCACCGCTCAGCAGTCAGGATCCGCGGCTCGGGGGTGGGCGTGGGCGCAGTCGCCGAGTGCGGAGCAGGGGG
>NZ_JBJDRK010000115.1:0-3058 GCF_044987405.1 Microbacterium sp. ZW T2_14
GCCCGAGGTCGACCGCGTCGCGGCTTCGCGCCGCGCCGTCGCGGCCCGCCGCGAGCGCGCGGCGCTCAAGAAGGACGTCGCCATGCGGGTGATCACGCCGCAGGAGCTGCTGCGGCGCGCCCTGGCGGATCCGGCCTCGCCCGCGGGCGCCATGCGCGTGCCGGAGTTCCTCACCGCGATCCCGGCGATCGGCGAGGGCAAGCGCGACCGGATCCTGCACGATCTCGAGATCTCGCCCGTCAAGCGGCTGGGCGGTCTCGGTTCGCGCCAGCGCGAAGACCTCCGGAGCTTCCTCGACGCCCGCTGGCCGGAGCTCGAGCCGCGCGGGGGGCGCAGCCGCCTCGTCGTGCTCGCCGGCCCCACGGCCGTCGGCAAGGGCACGGTCGCCGCGCACATCAAGGCGCATCACCCCGAGATCCTGCTCTCGGTGTCGGCGACCACGCGCGCGCCGCGCCCGGGCGAGGTCGACGGCGAGCACTACTTCTTCGTCGACGACACCGAGTTCGACCGGATGATCGCCGACGGCGAGCTGCTCGAGTATGCGACCGTGCACAACGCGTATCGCTACGGCACTCCCCGCAAGCCCATCGAGAAGGCTCTCGCCGAGGGGCGCACGGTGCTGCTGGAGATCGACCTGCAGGGTGCCCGCCAGGTCCGCGAGGCCGACCCGTCGGCGACCCTCGTGTTCCTGCTGCCGCCGAGCTGGGACGAGCTCGTGCAGCGCCTCGTCGGTCGCGGCACCGAGGACACCGCAGAGCGCGCACGGCGGCTGCGCACGGCCAAGACCGAACTCGCGTCGCAGGCCGAATTCGACTATCGCGTCGTGAACGACGACATCGCCCGCGCGGCTGACGAAGTCGCTCGCCTCGCGCACTGAGGACTCTTCGGCCCACGATGGGCACGCGGGGGAGCACAGTCCCGTAGAATGGTGGGATGCCTCGGCACCCCGAGGCCCGCAGACTCCCCTTCCGACATCCGATCCAGGAGGTTTCGCCATGGCCGGAACGAACCAGGGCATCATCGAGCCCCCCATCGACAGCCTGCTCGGGAAGGTCGACTCGAAGTACCAGCTCGTGATCTTCGCATCCAAGCGCGCGCGTCAGATCAACGACTACTACTCCGACCTCCACGAGGGCAACCTGTTCGACAACGTGGGCCCGCTCGTCGACTCCACGGTCGAAGACAAGCCCCTCACGATCGCGATGCACGAGATCCACGAGGACAAGCTGCGTCTGCGCCGCGCGGAGTAATCCCGTTACAACCCTTGTGCCCTCGAAGACGGTGATGTCCGTCTCCGGGGGCATACTGGTGTCCGCCGCTCGCCACCGGACACCAGGGCGACCGGCGCCACGACAACTGGAGTACCGATGACCGACCTGCGTCTGTTCACGTCCGAATCCGTCACCGAGGGCCACCCCGACAAGATCTGCGACCAGATCTCGGATTCGATCCTCGATGCGATCCTCGAGGCGGACCCGAACGGACGCGTGGCGGTCGAGACACTCGTCACCACCGGCCTCGTCCACGTCGCAGGCGAGGTCTCCACCTCCGCCTACGTCGAGATCCCGGCGATCGTCCGCGGAGTCGTCAACCGCATCGGCTACACGTCGAGCGAGACCGGCTTCGACGGCGAGTCGTGCGGCGTCAGCGTGTCGATCGGCGCACAGTCCTCCGACATCGCCGCCGGCGTCGACAAGGCCTTCGAGCGTCGCGAGGACGGCTCGCAGGACCCTCACGACCTGCAGGGCGCGGGCGACCAGGGCATCATGTTCGGCTACGCGACCACCGAGACGCCGCAGCTCATGCCGATGGCCGCATGGACGGCCCATCGCATGGCCGAGCGCCTCGCCGAGGTGCGCCGGTCGGGCGAGCTGCCGTTCCTCCGCCCCGACGGCAAGACCCAGGTCACGCTCGGCTACGACGGTCAGACGCCGAAGACGGTGGAGTCCGTCGTGCTGTCCACCCAGCACCACCCCGACATCTCGCAGAAGGCGCTGCGCGCCGCGGTCCGCGCCGAGGTCATCGACCCGGTGCTCGAGGCGACGGAACTGGACCTTCCCGATGTGAAGTTCTACATCAACCCCGCCGGCCCGTTCGTGATCGGCGGCCCCAAGGGCGATGCCGGCCTCACCGGCCGCAAGATCATCATCGACACCTACGGCGGCGCGTCACGTCACGGCGGTGGCGCATTCAGCGGCAAGGATCCGTCGAAGGTCGACCGTTCGGCGGCCTACGCGATGCGCTGGGTCGCGAAGAACGCGGTCGCGGCCGGCCTCGCGGACCGCCTCGAGGTGCAGGTCGCTTACGCGATCGGCAAGGCCAAGCCCGTCGGCCTCTATGTCGAGACCTTCGGCACCGGCCGGGTCGCCGACCACGTGATCACCGATGCGATCCTCGACGTGTTCGACCTGCGTCCGAAGGCGATCATCGATCAGCTCGACCTGCTGCGGCCGATCTACGCGCAGACCGCGGCCTACGGGCACTTCGGGCGCGAGCTGCCCGACTTCACGTGGGAGCGCACCGACCGCGCCGACGCACTGCGCGCGGCCGCCGGGCTCTGACGCCGGCCGCGTGATCGCGGTGCAGGACGACGACAACGACCCGGTCGAGGGCGCGCGACCTCCGCGTCGAGTCGCGCGCGTGCTCATCGACTCCCCGCTGCCCCAGCTGGACCGGCTGTTCGACTACGAGATCCCCGCCGCTTTGGCAGCCGACGCGCAGCCGGGCGTGCGCGTGCGCGTGCCGCTGCGCAGTGCCGGACGCATGGTGGACGGCCTGCTCGTCGAACTCGGCGAGCCGGATGCCTCGGACCGGCCACTCTCACAGCTCGAGGCCGTGGTCGCACCCGTTCCCGTGCTGACCCCGGCGCTCTACGCGCTCGCGCGCCGTGCCGCTGATCGCGCGGCGGGCTCGGCCGGCGACATCCTGCGGCTGGCCATTCCGAAGCGCATGGTGCGCGCCGAGAAGGCGTGGCTGGCCGCCGAGCCGGTCGCGCATCCCCACGTCGAGGAGGCGGATGCCGCGTGGGCCGCCGACGTGCTCGCCGTGTACCCCGGGC
>NZ_JBJDRK010000116.1:0-2467 GCF_044987405.1 Microbacterium sp. ZW T2_14
GTCGAGAGCATCCGCGTCTCGAGGACGACGCTGGCCGCGGTAACGCTGCGGGCGAGCACCACCGAGCCGGTGACGCCGGCGATTACCAGTGCCAGGGAGACGCCGACACCGGCGGTCCCCGCACCGAGCACGATCGCACCGGCGGTCGCCGCGGCGACGGAGCGCTGCGAGGCGAACAGGGAGAGCGCCCCGGTCACGGTGGTGGCCGTGCCGCTGCCGATGCGGGCGACGGTGGTCGGCGTCGCCAGCGTGACGGCGACCGCCGGCGCCAGCGCGACCTTGCCGCCGGCGGCGCCCATCCGTGCTTCGCTGCGAACCTCGAGGTCGCCGACCGCCATGACGGTGAGATCGGTCGTTCCGGTCAGGGTTGCGCCGTCGCCGATCTCGGCGCGCGTCGTCGCGGTGACCGCGGCGAGCGCGAAGGATGCCCCGAGGCCGAGGTCTCCGGCATCCGTCACCCCCTGGCCGGCAGGCAGCGCCTTCACCGAGGCCACGACGGTGTCGGCGGCGCTGATGGCCACCGCACCGCCGACCGTCGCCGCGCCGTCGAGCCCCGCGCGCACATCGTGGGTGGCGAGGAGGATCGCCACCGAGCCGGCGACCGAGACCTTGCCTCCGCCCGCGCCTGCGACCGACTCCACGACCAGCCTCGACACCGGGTCGCCCGGTTCCGCGAGGGCGCGCGCGGCGACGGTGAGCTGTCCGGCGACGATCGTCACGCCGGCGGGCACGACGGCTGTCGCATCCACGTCGACGAGTGCGAGCGCGACCGCCGCGCCGATCGTGGCGTCGGTACCCTGCGAGGCCGAGCCGTCGGCGCGGGCGGTCACGTCTGTGTCGGTGGCGGTGTCCAGTCGCACGAGCTGAACGGCCGTCACCGTGATGCCCGAGGCGAGCTCGGCGCGGGCTCCGATGGTGGCGACGACGAGCGCGACGGCGGCCGCGGCGTTCACGCCGCCCTGCGACGTCTCGGCGCTCGGTGCGGCGGCGCCACCGGTGCCGGCGCCCCCGTGGGCGGCCGAGACGGCGTCGGCGTGGTCGCGCTCGGCGGTGACCGCGGCATCCACTCCGCCGCCGGCGGCGCCGCCCGGGTTCGACGCGTCGCCCGAGTCGGCGCCGTTCTCGGGCGCCCCCGCCGTCGAGGCGGTGGCGTTCGCCGTCGCGTCGGACGTGGCGTGGGCCATCAGGTCGACCTGCTGCGCGGTGAGGCTCCGCGCGAGCGCGGTGCGCGTCGAGTGGTGGGCGAACGTCAGGGCCACGGCGGCCCCGATGCCGGCATCGCCGGCGCCGACGACGATCGCTCCCGCGGTCGAGCCGGCCGTCGCCTTCTGCACGGCCGCGACCTGCACCGCGCCGCTCGCCGTCACGGACGTCCCCGAGCCGATCCGGGCGAGTGTCGACACGTCCGACAGCGTCACGGCGACGGCGGGCACCACGGCGACACCGCCACCGGACGCCCCCATGCGCGCCTCCGTGGTGGACGTGCTCGTGGAATTCGCGAGGATCGTGAGCGCCGTGAGCCCCGGCAGTGCGCCGCCGTCGCCGACGCCCACGGTGACCGCGACCGTGACGAGCGCGAGCGCCACCGATGCGCCGAGGCCCAGGTCGCCCGCGTCGGTGACCCCCTGGCCTGCCGGCAGGGCAGCGACGGTCGTCGTGGCGTCCGCCTCTGCCGAGAGGGTCACCGCTCCGCCTCCGGCCGATCCGTCGACCGCGGCGATCGTCGCGCGATCCACGATCGCGAGCGCCAGACTTCCGGCCACCGAGACCTTGCCGCCCCCGGCTCCGGCGACCGAACGGGCGCTCGTCGTCGAGGTGGTGTCGGCGCCGTCGGCGACCGTGGCCGCCCGCACCGTCGTCGACGGCGCGGTCACGCTCGCGCCGGCCGCGATGGCGGCGCGGTGCGCGAGCGTCGTCAGAGTGAGCGCGACCGCCGCGCCGATCGTCGCGTCGCTCCCCTGCGACGCCGACCCGTTCGCGTCGGAGGCGGCATCCGTATTCTCGCCCGCGGTGATCGCGACAACCCCGCCTGCGGTGATGGCGGCGCCCGGGAGGACGGATGCCTCGACAGTGGCCGTGACCACCGTGACGGCCACGGCGGCCGCGGCGTTGATCTGGCCCTGCGAGGTCGCCGCGCTCGGGGTGGCCGCGGTCCCCGCGCCCGAGCCGCCGGCGGCGGTCGCGACGTCGTCGGCGTGGTCGCGTGCGGCGCCGACGGCGGCATCCACTCCCCCGCCTGCGGCGCCGCCCGGGTTCGAGGCGTCTCCCGAGTCGGCGGGGTTCTCCGGTGCGCCGGCGGCCGATGCCGCGGCGGTCGAGGAGGAGGACGAGACCGAGCCGGCGCCGAGCGTGACCGTTCCGCCGACCGTCAGCACGCGTCCGAGCGTCGCCCGCACCGTGTGCGTCGACGCGGTGATCGCGAGGCCGAGGCCCACGGCGGTGCCCGCCGACGTCCCGGTCGCGGCCC
>NZ_JBJDRK010000117.1:0-2356 GCF_044987405.1 Microbacterium sp. ZW T2_14
TCGACCGCCACGGCGTCCGCGAGCGGAGCGCCCGAGAACGGCGCCGACGCGCCCGATCCGGGCAACCCCGGCGGGGCGGCCGGCTCGGGCGTCGATGACGCCGTCGCCGCCGAACGCGCCCACGCCGGCGCCACCTCCACCGCCCACGGCGGCGCGGGCACCGGTGCCCGCGCCGCCTCGTCGCAGGGCGGCGTCAACGCAGCGGCCGCCATCGCGGTCACGCTGGCGACCGTCGACAACAGCGTCCAGCTGAGCCCCGGCGTCGTCATCACCTCGGCGGGCGCCGTGACGCTCCTCGCCCGCGCCGACACCGATGCCTCCTCGTCCGCCGACGGCTCGGCGTCGCAGGGCGCGGACGCGACGATCGGCGCCGCCGTGGCCCTCACCCTCGCCACCGTGCACAACCTCGCCGACCTCGGCGCAGGTGCCGCCGTCTCGGCCGCGAGTCTGCAGGTGCGGGCCGACGCATCGGCACCCGGCGGTGACGGCATCTCGACGTTCGGCGCACGTTCGGTGGCCGGCGCCGGCGGCGGCAAGGTATCGGTCGCCGGCTCGTTCGCCCTGGCCGTCGTCACCCACGCCACCCGCGCGGCCCTCGCCGGTTCGGCGACCCTCGCTGCCGGTGACGCGACAGTGATGGCCGGCAGCCGTACCGCGACCACGGTGGCGGCCCTGCCGGCCGGCGTCGGCGTGACCGACGCCGGCGACCTGGGTCTCGGCGCCTCGGTCGCCCTGGCGCTCGTGACGCAGTCCACCCTCGCCGAGCTGGCCGACGGCGCGACGCTGTCGGGCGCGCGAGACCTCACCGTGTCGGCCGACGGTCGCAGTGAGGCCGGCGCCGAGGCGCGCATGGGCGCGCGCGGCGGCGACGTCGCCCTGGCACCCGCGGTCGCCGTCACGCTGTCCACCGTGACGACGACCGCCCGCCTGGGAACCGGCGGGCCGCTGGCCCTGGCCGGTTCGCTCACAGCGACCGCCACGCAGCGCGCAACGTCGAACGCAGTCGCCTCGTCGCAGGTGCTGGCCGCCGGCGATGCCGGCATCGGCCTCTCGCTGGCCCTCGCGATCTCGCAGCACGCGGTGACCGCGGTGCTCGCGCGCAGTGCATCGGCATCCGTCGCCGCGCAGCTGCAGGCCACGAGCGTGTCGACGTCGACCTCCACCGCCTCGGCGTCCGCTGCGGGCGCACCGGAGAGCTCGAGCGGCGGCGGAGCCGGCACCGGTGTCGACCAGGCGGTCGCGGCCGAACGCGACCACGCCTCGGCGACGTCCGCTGCGAACGGAGGAGCGGGCGCCGGCAGCGCGACGGCACCCAGCGCCTCATCGTCGCAGGGCGGCGTGAACGCCGCCGCAGCCGTCGCGGTCACGCTCGCCGATGTGCGCGCCGAGTCCGCGCTGGCGGCCGGCGTGGTGCTGACCTCCGGCGGCACGGTCGACCTTCTTACGGGGACCAACACCGACGCCTCGTCGTCGGCCGACGGCTCGGCCTCGCAGGGCGCCCACGCCACGATCGGCGCGGCCGTCGCGCTCACGCTGGCCGAGGTCGTCAACCGTGCCGTCGTGCCGATCGACGCCACGATCGCCGCCCAGGCGCTCACCACGACGGCGACGACCGTGACGGACGGCGACGACGTCTCGACGTTCGGCGCCCGGTCGGTGGCCGGCGCCGGCGGCGGCAAGATCTCGGTCGCCGGCTCGTTCGCTCTCGCCGTCATCAACCACACCGTCGACGCCGGAGTCGCAGGCACCGCGGCTCTCACCGGCGGCGCGCTGACAGCGAGCGCCGTCGCGCGCACCGCGACGACCGTCGCAGCCCTCCCCGCAGGCGCAGGCGTGACGGATGCCGGAGACCTCGGGTTCGGGGCCTCCGTGGCGCTGGCGATCGTGACGTCGCGCACCACCGCCGAGATCGCGGACGGTGCGACGGTCACCGGCGCCGGCACGGTGACACTGCTCGCCTCCGGGCGCAGCACCACATCGGCCGAAGCCCGCATGGGCGCGGCCGGCGGCGACGTCGCCCTCTCTCCCGCCGTCGCCGTGGCCCTCTCGACGGTGACGTCGGCGTCCCGCATCGGCAGCGGCGCGCTCGTCGCGGTCAATGGCGCCGTCGACCTCGACGCGGTCCTCGAGGCCACCGCGACGGCGACCGCCTCGTCCTCGGCGCTGGGCGCCTCGGACGCGGCCGTGGGACTCGGCGTGGCGCTGGCCATCGCGAACCACTCGTCCCTCACCGAGCTCGCCCGCAGCGTCACCGCTGCCGGTGCGGTGACGCTGGCGACGTTCCTCACCTCGACGTCGACGTCCACCGCGACCGCCTCGGCGGCCGGCGCGCCCGAGAACCCGGCCGACTCCGGCG
>NZ_JBJDRK010000118.1:0-2246 GCF_044987405.1 Microbacterium sp. ZW T2_14
TGGCCACGGTCACCGCGGTGGCGGCCGGGTCGTCGCCTCCACGCAGCAGGGTGGTGGCGGCCAGCAGGACGGCGGCGACCGCGGCGAGCCCCGCGGCGACGCGCGCCTCGGCGAAGGTCACGGCGGTGGCAGTGAGGCTCACCGCCACCACGACGGCACCCACGGCGGCCGTGGCCGCGGCGGCGTCGCCGAGCTCGAACCAGGGGTCGACGAGCACGCGCACGCCCATCGCGAGCGCCGCACCGGCGAGGATCAGCGCGGAGGGCACGCGCACGCGCCATGCGTCGGGGATGGGGGTCAGCGAGATCGCGACCGCGGCGATCAGCGCGATGCCGATGAGCAGCCAGACCCGGGCGGGCTCGGCCGGCACGAGCAGGCTGGGCACGTTGGCGAGCAGCAGCGCCGCGCACCACACGTACTGCTCGCCCGCCGGCCAGTCCGACCCGGCCCGGCGGCGCCGCCGCACCGCCAGCACGGCTCCGAGCCCGCAGGCGGCGGCGATCGGCAGCGTGGCGAACTCGATCTCACGGGTGCCGCCGGCGAGCACCGACACCGCTGCCACGGCCAGGGCGCCGGCCAGCGCGGTCCAGCGGGTCGCGCGGGCGAACGGTGCGTGCCCGATCGCGGCCGCGGCGAGATGCGCGGCGAGCAGCACGGCGAGTGCGATGGCCACGACGGCGCCGTGGGCGACGGAGCCGAGCACCATGAGCGAGGCCGCACCGAGCGCGATCGGCGGCAGTGCGACCGCATACCCGTGTGACGACATCCGCTCCGGCCGTGCGCCTGCGAAGCCCGCGCCCGCTCCGTACGCGACGGCGACGAGCAGCGCGAGCCAGCCCGTCTGCCAGGGCCAGGCATCCGGTGTCCAGACGATCGCGAGCTCGACCGTGGCGAGCCCGAGCGCGAGGAGGGCGATCGCCGAGCCGACCACTGCGGGCGGACGGATGCCGCGCAGCGGCGGCGACGCGAGCAGCAGGCACATGCCCGCGGCGACGAGCGCGACGACGGTGCCGAACAGTGGCTCGTCCGTCGCGGACGACAGCCCGAACACGCTCGCCCCGCCCCACGTCGCCGCCGCCGGCCAGACGAGGCCCACCGTCAGCGCGGCGCCGAGGGCCGCGCTCGCCTCGGCGCGACGGCGTAGCCGCACGAGGACGACGGCGAAGCCCGCCATCACGGCGGTCACAGGGATCGCATACGACTCCAAGGTGAAGTCGGTGTCGGGAGTGCCGGAGCCGAGAAAGGACCACCACGCCGCCCACGCCGCCACGGCCGCCGGCCAGACGAGGAGGCGCCGCAGCGCGGCACCGACCGGGACGCCGGAGCGTCGCGTGGCGAACCGGTCGTCGGCCGGGTCGATCGCGGCGGGGGCGGCCCAGCCTCGGGTGACGGATGCCGCGCCGCACGCGAGCGCGACCAGTGCGAGCAGCGCCCAGACGAGATCGGGGGCGATGCCCCAGACGATGCACAGCCCCGTCAGCAGCACGCCGAGATCGGCCGCGGTGCGCGCGCGGAGCGGAGGGAAGGCCGGTGCCGGCGGGTCGTCGAGCGGTGCTGTCGCGACCCCGACCGCGACCTCGACCCCGACCGCGGCCGGGGCGGTCGCCGGCCGACCGGCGGCCGCAGCCTCGGCAGTCGGGGCGCCGGCGGCGGAGACCGCGGAAGGGGCGCGCATCACGATCGCCGCAGCAGCGACGGTGACGAGCACCGGGCCGGCAGCCAGCACGAGCGTCGCCCAGCTCTCGTCGCTCGCGCCGGCCATGTCGAGCGCCGAATGTGCGAGCGACGCGATCGCCGGGGCGATGAGCAGGGCGGCGGCCGCCACCGCGTGTCCGCGCAGCAGCGTGCGACCGATGGCGACGAGCACCAGCAGCGCGAGGAGCGCGAGCCCCCGCACCAGCCCCAGCACCGGTTCGCCGATGGCGGCGAGGGCGGTGGTCGCGGCATCCGTCGCCACGTCGTCGGCGGCCGCGACCAGCGTCCAGACCAGCGTCAGCGTCGTGAGCGCGTAGCCCGCGACGGCGAGGCCGATGCGGCTCGGCCCGTCGATGCGCAGGAAGGAGGCCGCGGCGAGCGTCGCCAGTGCGACCCACTGCAGCAGCACCAGGGCCACGGCGGGCCCGGAGCCCGAGAGGCCCGTGGCGGCGCCGAGGGCGGCGGGCGCGATGATCGCGGCCACCACCCCGGCCCCGACGGGTGCCCGGGCCCGCAGGACGGCGAGCCGGCCCGCCGCCCGCCGGACGGCG
>NZ_JBJDRK010000119.1:0-2182 GCF_044987405.1 Microbacterium sp. ZW T2_14
GCAGGCGGCCTCGTCACAGGGCGGCGTCAACGCGGCCGCGGCTGTCGCGGTGACGCTCGCCACCGCCCGGGCCGAGTCGCGCCTCGCCGCCGGGACGACGATCACCTCGACGGGGCTCGTCTCGCTCGCCTCACTCGCGAACGTCGATGCCACCTCAGCCGCCGATGGCTCTGCCTCGCAGGGCGCCGACGCCACCATCGGCGCCGCGGTGGCGCTCACGCTCGCCGACGTGGTGAACCGTGCGATCGTGCCGGTCGGAGCGTCGGTGGCGGCCCATGATCTGACCGTGCAGACCGGCGTCCAGCCGTCGGGTGCCGACACGGTGTCGGCGTTCGGTGCCCGGTCGGTCGCCGGCGCGGGCGGCGGAAAGGTCTCGGTCGCGGGCTCGTTCGCCCTGGCGGTCGTCACGCACACGACGCTCTCCGCGCTCGACGGCGGCGTGGTGCTCACGGGCGGCGACGCCACCGTGAGCGCGACGAGCGCCGTCCGCTCGACGGTCTCGGCGCTGCCGGCCGGCGCGGGCGTCACGGATGCGGGCGATCTCGGGGTCGGGGCATCCGTCGCGCTGAACCTCGTCACCGACCGCACCACCGCGCAGGTCTCCGCCGGCGCGACGATCACCGGTGCCCGCGACCTCACGCTGGCGGCGACCGCGGACTCGGGTGCCGTGACCGAGGCGCGCATGGGCGCCGCGGGAGGCGACGTCGCACTGTCGCCGGCCGTCGCCGTGACGTTGTCGACCGTCGCCACCGCCGTCGTGCTCGGCGCCGGCGCGCCGATCGGCCTGTCGCGCAGCCTCTCGGCCACCGCCACCCAGAAGGCGCGCGCGGCGACCACGGCCTCGGCCGCCGTGCTCGGGGCCGGCGACGCCGGCGTGGGTGTCGGCCTCGCGCTGACGATCAGCGGCCACACCGTCACGGCGCTGCTCGCCCGCAACGTCACCGCCGCCGCTGACGCGAGCCTGCGTGCGTTCGGCGTCTCGTCCTCGTCGGCGACGGCCTCCGCCTCGGCCGCCGGAGCACCGGAGAACTCCGGCGGCGGGGGAGGCGCCGGCTCGGGCGTCGACCAGGCCGTCGAGGCCGAGCGCTCCCACGCATCGTCGACGTCCGCCGCGAACGGCGGCGCCGCCGCCGCCGGCTCCTCGGCTCCCGCCGCGGAATCGTCGCAGGGCGGCGTGAACGCCGCGGCGGCGGTCGCGGTGACCCTCGCGACGGTGACGGCGGAGACGTCGGTCGCCGCCGGCGTGGTGCTCACGGCGGGCGCCACGACGATGCTCGCCTCGAGCGCGAACACGGATGCCGCGTCGGCGGCCGACGGCTCGGCCTCGCAGGGAGCCGACGCCACCATCGGCGCGGCCGTCGCGATCACGCTCGCCAACGTCGTCAACCGCGCCGCGGTTCCCGCCGGCGTCAGCGTCACCGCACGGGACCTCATCGTCTCGGCGACCGTCACGACGGACGGCGCCGATCAGACCTCGACCGTGTCGGCGCAGTCGGTCGCGGGAGCAGGCGGGGGCGACGTCTCGGTGGCCGGATCGTTCGCGCTCGCCGTGGTGAACCACTCCACGCGCGCCGGCATCGACGGCACGGTGGCACTCACCGGCGACGCCGCCGTCACCGGCGTCAGTGCCGTGTCGAGCACCGTGAAGGCACTCCCGGCGGGAGCCGGCGTCACCGACGCCGGAGACTTCGGCTTCGGGGCATCCGTGGCTCTCAACCTCGTCACCGGCACCACCCTCGCCGAGGTCGCCGACGGGGCGACCCTCACCGGCGCGCGGCACCTGACGCTGGGCGCCACCGCCGCCGACACCGCCGTCACCGAGGCGCGCATGGGCGCTGCCGGCGGCGACGTCGCGCTGTCGCCGGCGGTCGCCGTGACGCTCTCGAACGTCACCACCTCGACCCGCGTCGGCACCGGCGGGCTGCTCTCGCTGAGCGGCTCGCTCACCGCCACGGCCACGCAGAAGGCCTCGGCTGCCACCACCGCCTCGGCCGCCGTGCTGGGAGCTGCAGACGCCGGCGTCGGCGTCGGACTCGCGCTGACGATCGCGAACCACTCGGTCTTCGCAGAGCTCCGCCGCAGCCTCACGGCGACCGCCGACATCGCGCTGAAGGCCTCGGGTGTCTCGTCGTCCGCCGCGTCAGCCTCGGCTTCTGCGGCGGGTGGTCCCCGCCACGGCGCC
>NZ_JBJDRK010000120.1:0-2149 GCF_044987405.1 Microbacterium sp. ZW T2_14
ATCGCCCAGGGCATCGCGCCAGAGCGGCTCGGGCTCACGAGAGGGACGCGGCTCGGGCTCATGAGAGGGACGCATCTTCGTCGACACCCAGGCGCAGCGCCGCGCCAACGCCGAGGCGCCGGAGATCCCCGAGCTGGGCAAGCGGGTCGTCGGGCTCTTCCGGCCGTACAAGTGGTCGATCCTCATCACGGGTCTGCTCGTCGTCGCGGGGGCGGGCATCGCCGTCATCCCGCCGCTGCTCGTGCAGCGGGTGTTCGACGACGCGCTCTTCCCGCTCGACGGGTCGGCCCCCGACCTGGCGCTCCTCTGGAAGCTCGTGGCCGCCATGATCGCGCTGTTCCTGTTCTCGGCGGGGCTCGGGGTGGTGCAGACCTGGCTCACCTCCACCGTCGGCAACCGGGTCACGGGCGACCTCCGCGTGAAGCTGTTCGACCACCTGCAGTCGATGGAGCTCGGCTTCTTCACGCGCACCAAGACCGGCGTCATCCAATCGCGCCTCCAGAACGACGTCGGCGGCGTCTCCGGTGTGCTCACGAACACCGTGACGAGCATCCTCGGAAACACCGTCACGGTCGTCGCGTCACTGATCGCCATGATCCTGATCGACTGGCGGCTGACGATCATCGCCGTCGTGCTCATGCCGTTCCTCATCCTGGTGCAGCGTCGCGTCGGCCAGGTGCGCGCCCGCATCGCCGGCGAGACCCAGGAGTCGCTGTCGGAGCTGACGGCGATCACGCAGGAGACGCTGAGCGTCTCGGGCATCCTGCTCTCGAAGTCGTTCAACCGGCAGCGCACCGAGGCGACCCGCTACGCCGACGAGAACCTCAACCAGGTGCGCCTCCAGGTGCGGCGCGCGATGAGCGGCCAGGGCTTCTTCGCGGTCGTGCAGGTCATCATGGCGAGTGTCCCGGCGATCATCTATCTCGTGTCGGGCTACCTGATCGGCGGTGGCAGCGATGCCATCACCGCCGGAACGATCGTGGCCTTCACCACCGTGCAGGCCCGTCTGCTCATGCCGCTCATGGGCCTGATGCGCGTGTCGCTCGACCTGCAGACCTCGTCGGCGCTGTTCGCGCGCATCTTCGAGTACCTCGATCTGGTGCCGGCGATCCGCGACGAACCCGACGCCATCGCCGTGGCGGACGCCCCGGGCCCGATCGGCCGGATCGAGTTCCGCGACGTCGTGTTCCGCTATCCGGACGCCGCCCCCGACAGCCGCGCGACCCTGGGCGGCGTCTCGTTCGTGGCGGAGCCCGGCCAGCACGTCGCCTTCGTCGGCCCGTCGGGCGCCGGCAAGACGACAGTGCTGTACCTCACCCCGCGGCTGTACGAGGCGTCCGGCGGGTCCGTGATGTTCGCCGGGGAGGACGTTCGCCGCCTTCGGCAGGAGTCGATCGTCGACAACGTGGGCATCGTGTCGCAGGAGACCTACCTGTTCCACGCCACCATCCGCGAGAACCTGCGGTACGCGAAGCCGGAGGCGACGGATGCCGAGCTCGAGGCCGCCTGCCGCGCGGCCAACATCCACCACGTGATCGAGCGCTTCGAGAACGGATACGACACGGTTGTCGGCGAGCGCGGCTACCGCCTGTCGGGCGGCGAGAAGCAGCGCATCGCCATCGCACGCGTGCTGCTGAAGGATCCGCCGGTGCTGCTGCTCGACGAGGCCACGTCGGCGCTCGACACCGTGTCGGAGCGCGTCGTGCAGGAGGCGCTCGACGCCGCGGCCCGCGGCCGCACCACGCTGTCGATCGCCCACCGGCTGTCGACGGTGATCGCCGCCGACGTCATCCACGTCGTCGAGGCGGGGCGCATCGTCGAGTCGGGGACGCACGCGTCGCTGCTCGCTGCCGGCGGGCTCTACACCGAACTCGCGGCTCAGCAGCTCGCCACGACGAAGATCCTCGAGGCGGAGGACGCCGATCCGCCGGCCGACCATCCCGACCGCCGGGCCGACATCGCACCGGACGTCGCCGTCATCACGCCGGACGAGGTGCTCGCGTCGGGCCGCGCCGTCATCCGCGACCCGGAGTGGCCGGAGGGCTGAGCCCCGGTCGTCAGGCGCCCGTCACCACGATCGCGCCGCGTCGACGGCGGTCGCTGCCGGTTCGGGCAGTTCCACGCCGTCCGCGCGAGCCCAGAGCGTGCG
>NZ_JBJDRK010000121.1:0-2014 GCF_044987405.1 Microbacterium sp. ZW T2_14
CGGAGCCGCACTCGCCGCGAGCTCGAGGTCGCTGGGGAGCGGCGGGGGCGGACCCGGGTCGGCTTGCGGCGCATCCTTCCGAGCGCCGCGCGGGGCCCGTGCAGCACCCTTGTCGGAGCGCGGCTTGCGCGGCGGGCGGCGGGGCTTGTCCGGAGCCGGGGGTACCGTGTTCGCGAGGCGCACGACGCGCGCACCGGAGTGACGGTCCGGCTCTTCCGGATCGATGTCATTCGGCACCGGGAGGGAGGCTGTCACTGAACCAACGTATCAAGCGGGCCTGAACCCGGGACAGTTCGTGTCGCCGCGTCGCGGCATTCGCGTTATGTCACGAATCGGCAACGGCAGCCCATCATTCTGCACCTTCCCAGGGGTCATCGATAGCATGGACCCGGCACGAAGGGGTGTCGCGCCGGTGAACCGGCAGTGAATCACGCACTTCAGGAGAAGACTTTGACCCTTCAGACCGTCATCCTCGCAGCCGGAATGGGCTCGCGCCTCGGCCGCAGCCTCCCCAAGCCGCTCACCGAGCTGAGCGACGGCCGCAGCATCATGCAGCAGCAGCACGACAACATCCGTGCCGCCTTCGGCAGCGACGCCAAGATCACCACCGTTGTCGGGTACCGCGCAGAGACGGTCGTCGAGGCGTTCCCGCACGTCGACTACGTCTACAACGACCGCTACGACCAGACGAACACGTCGAAGAGCCTGCTGCGCGCGCTCACGAAGACCGGCAAGGGCGGCGTGCTCTGGATGAACGGGGACGTCGTCTTCGACCCCCGCGTCCTCGGCCGCGCCATCGAGCTCATCGAGCGCGACCAGTCCTTCGTCACCGTCAACACCTCCAAGGTGAGCGACGAAGAGGTCAAGTACACGGTCACGCCGGAGGGCTTCATCAAGGAGCTCTCGAAGACGGTGAAGGGCGGCATCGGCGAAGCCGTGGGCATCAACTACATCTCGAGCGGCGACAAGAAGGCGTTCATCCGCCACCTGACCCGCGTCGACGACCAGGACTACTTCGAGCGCGGCCTCGAGCTCGCGATCGCCGAAGACGGCGTGCTGCTCCAGCCGCTCGACATCTCGGACCTGTACGCCGTCGAGGTCGACTTCGCGGAAGACCTCGAGCGCGCGAACCTGTACGTCTGACCCGCGCCCGCCGGTCTGTCAAGCCCGGCCGGGGCGCGTGCCCGGGCGCATAGACTCGGCGCGATGACCGACAAGGTTCACCGCATCCACTCGCTGCCCGGCGACTCGCCGTGGCAGGGAGGCCTGCCACCGACGGGCTCGGACGAGCACCCGTTCACGATCCGCGCGCTCGACCGCGTGCTCTCGATTCAGCGGCCGGTCGTCCTCGCGCACCTGCGGAGCATCCGCCTGCGTCACCCCGACGCCTCTCCGTCCGACATCGTCCGCATCCTCGAGCGCCGCTATCTCGCGGCGGTGACGACGGGCGGCGCAGCGGTGGGCGCCACGGCCGTGGTGCCCGGCATCGGCACGGGAGTGACGCTCGCCCTCAGCGGTGTCGAGACGGTGGCCTTCCTCGAAGCGACGACCCTGTTCGCGCAGTCCGTCACCGAGGTGCACGGGATCCCGGTGTCGGATCCCGACCGCGCACGGGCTCTCGTGCTGACCCTCATGCTCGGCAAGGAGGGCGTCGACCTCGTCGCGCAACTCGCCGGCCAGGCGGCCGGACGCGGCCCGAGCCGGGCCGGCTACTGGGGGGAGCTCATCACCAAGTCGCTGCCCCGCGCCGCCGTCGGCCCCCTCGTGGACCGCCTCAAGAGCACCTTCATCCGGCAGTTCGCCGCCCGCGGCGGTGCGTCGTGGATCGGCAAGGCGCTGCCGTTCGGCGTGGGGGCGGTCATCGGCGGCGCCGGCAACAACATCCTCGGACGCCGCGTGCTCGTCGGCTCCCGGCGCGCGTTCGGCATCCCGCCGTCCACGCTGCCGGCGGAGCTGGAGCCGCGGCCCGCGCCGGGCCGCCTACTGGGGGGAGCTCATCACCAAGTCGCTGCCC
>NZ_JBJDRK010000122.1:0-1773 GCF_044987405.1 Microbacterium sp. ZW T2_14
GTCCAGAGCAGCACGCGGCGCCGCCACCGGCCCCTCTCCACGCCGACCGTGGTGGCGGCGGCGCCGCGTGCTGCTCTGGACCGCTTCCGTCGTCGCGGGGGTGCTGGTCGGCGTGGGTGCGACCCTGGCGATCCAGGCGGCCGGCGCGGGGAGGATCGCCACGCTTCAGGTGGACGCGGAGGCCGCCTGGCCCGACGCGTTCTTCGGCGAGCGACCCGAGGACGCCCAGGTGTTCGAGGAGTTCTACGGCCTCACGGTGCTGGTCTTCTCGCAGACATCGAGGGAAGCGGGAAAGCAGAACTGCCTCTACATCCTCGTCGCCGAGGACTCCTTCGGCGGGGGCAGCTGCTCTTCCGGCTCGTTCGCCGCCAACGCCTCGGTGCAGGTGCTCCCCCGTTCGCCGGACGAGCTCCGCGAGCGCTTCCCCGCGGGCACGTCGCTGGGATTCGTGGTCGACGGGTCTCAGGTCCGGGTCTACGCGCGCGAGCCGGGCATCCTCGAGCCGACGCCCTGAGGAGCCACGAGTCGCGACTCGTGGCGGGAGCCGCGGGGCGTCAGCCTCCGTGCGGTGCCCCCTCGGCGGGTCACGCCGTCGGGGCCGCGGCGTCTCCGACGTCGGTGCGGTGGAAGTTCTGGAACGAGCGGGATGCCGTCGGCCCCCGCTGGCCCTGGTACCGGTTGCCGTAGGTGCCCGAGCCGTAGGGGTTCTCGGCGGGTGAGGTCAGCCGGAAGTAGCAGACCTGTCCGATCTTCATGCCCGGCCACAGCTTGATCGGCAGGGTCGCGACGTTCGAGAGCTCGAGCGTGACATGACCCGTGAAGCCCGGGTCGATGAACCCGGCGGTCGAGTGCGTCAGCAGGCCCAGTCGGCCGAGGGACGACTTGCCCTCGAGCCGGGCGGCGATGTCGTCGGGCAGCGAGATCTTCTCGAAGGTCGATCCCAGCGCGAATTCGCCGGGGTGCAGGATGAACGGCTCCCCGGGGTCCACCGAGATGAGGCGGGTGAGCTCGGGCTGATCCTCGGCCGGGTCGATGAACGGGTACTTGTGGTTGTCGAAGAGCCGGAAGGAGCGGTCGAGCCGCACATCAACGCTCGACGGCTGCACCATCGCCGGATCCCACGGGTCGAGCCCGATGCGTCCCGCGTCGATCTCGAGCCGGATGTCGCGGTCACTGAGCAGCACGCGGCCAGCCTATCGGGGCGGCATCCGTCCGGCTCGAACGTGACGTCCACCCGCCTCGAGACGGCGAGGGATGCGGCCGCCCGGGCACCGTGTCGTCGGCACGCGGTCCGCCGGGCGCCGGCAGTCGAAGCGCGCGGCCATCGTCCCGTAGGTTGTCAGTGAACGTCAGCGTCGAGCGAACCGCGGAGGACCGAGCCCATGCCCGATCGCCGCGCGCTGTCGTCGGCGCGACTGCTGCGGCGCCGCAGCGGTGCGCGGACGGGGCTGCTCGCGAGCGGGGCGGCAACGGTCGCCGTCGCCGTCGCGACCGTGTCGGTCGTCCTGGCCTGGCTCGCGCGTGCGATCACGGTCGCGGGCGATCCGCCGCCACCGGGGCTCTCGCCCGACGAGGTCGCCCAGCAGGTGCAGGTCGGCGCTGTCGCCCTCGCGTCGGCCACGCCCGCGCTCGTGCTGATGGTCGCGATCCTCGCGGGCACGGCCGTCGCGCAGCTCGCGCGACTCGTCGCCGCGGCGCGCGAGCATGAGACCTCGACCGTCCGTGCGCGCGGGTTCTCCCGCGCACAGGCCTGGACGGCGGATGCCGCGGAGG
>NZ_JBJDRK010000123.1:0-1584 GCF_044987405.1 Microbacterium sp. ZW T2_14
GGCGTCTATCCGCTCGCCATCACCGTCGCGGCGCTCTATGTGCGCGCCGCGTCGCGCAACGAGGCGCGGTACCGATCGCTGACGGAGGAGGAGTGAACGCCGCCGTCGGCTACACCGCGATCGCGGCCGTCGCGATCGCGTCGGCGCTCATCGGGTTCTACGGTCTGCGCGTCTCTCGTACGACCAGCGACTTCTATGTGGCCAGCCGCACGGTCCGGCCATGGTGGAACGCCTCGGCGATCGGCGGCGAGTACCTGTCGGCCGCATCGTTCCTCGGCATCGCGGGCCTGATCCTGCTCACCGGGTCGGCGGGCATCTGGTTTCCCATCGGCTATACGGCCGGCTACCTGATGCTGCTGCTGTTCGTCGCCGCGCCCTTGCGTCGCTCAGGCGCGTACACGATTCCCGACTTCACCGAGGCGCGGCTCGAGTCGGTGTGGGCGCGCCGGGTGACGAGCACGCTGGTCATCGTCATCGGCTGGTTCTACATCGTGCCGCAGCTGCAGGGCGCGGCGCTCACCGTGCGGATCACCACCGGCCTTCCCGCCTGGGTGGGCTCTCTCGCCGTCGCCGTGATCGTCGCGGTCGTGGTCGCCGCGGGCGGCATGCGCTCCATCACCTTCGTGCAGGCGTTCCAGTTCTGGCTGAAGCTCACGGCGCTCGCGATCCCGGTGGTGGCGATCCTGCTGCTGGTGGGTGACGTTCCCCCCGCCCTTCCCCCCGTCGAGGCGTTCCCGGCGACCGCCGGGCCCGGAGACCTCGAGGTGTACCGGACGATCTCGCTCATGGTCGCCCTGCTGCTGGGCACACTGGGCCTCCCCCATGTGCTCGTGCGCTTCTATACCAACCCCGACGGCGTCGCGGCACGGCGCACGACGGTGATCGTGCTCGTGCTGCTCTCCGTCTTCTATCTGTTCCCCACCGCGTTCGGGTTCCTGGGCAGGGCGTTCGCGCCCGACCTCGCCGACTCGGATGATGCGGATGCGCTCGTCCTGCTGCTGCCCGGACGACTGGTCCCCGGGCCGTGGGGCGACGTGCTCACGGCGTTGGTCATCGCCGGCGCGTTCGCGGCGTTCCTCTCGACGTCGTCGGGCCTCGTCGTCTCGCTCGCGGGGGTGATCAGCCAGGATCTCCTCGGCGGCAGCGTGCGAGGCTTCCGCATCGCGGCGGTGCTGTCATCGTTCGTGCCCCTCGTCGTCGCCCTGGCGACGGAATCGGCGGGCCTTGCCGGCAGCGTGGGCCTCGTCTTCGCGTTCACCGCGTCGACGCTGTGTCCGGTGCTCCTGCTCGGCATCTGGTGGCGCGGGCTGACAGCACGCGGCGCGATCGCGGGCATGCTCACCGGCGCGGTGCTGTCGGGCGTCGCGATCCTCGGGGGTGGCATCGTCTCGGCGTGGCTGCCTGCGCTGCGTCCGCTCCTCGAGCAGCCCGCGGCCTGGACGGTGCCGGTCGCGGTGCTGGTGATCGTGCTCGTCTCACGCGGCGACCGGCGCGGGATCCCCCGTGGCACGGACCTGTTCCTCACGCGGCTGCACGTGCCGGAAGCGGCACGCCGCCACGGCCTCGACGGCTGAGGTCACACGC
>NZ_JBJDRK010000124.1:0-1479 GCF_044987405.1 Microbacterium sp. ZW T2_14
GGTTCGGCCCGTGGAGCGACGGGCGCTGCCGCGTCCGAAGGCGAAACCCCCTGGACCTGGAGTTCGTCGTCGGTTCGGGGCGTTTCGTCTCGCTCGTCCCTCGCTCGCTCAACGACCGGGACCGCCGCGCCGCTCGGCGCAAGGCCCGCGGGCGGCCAAGGCTCTCCGCCCGGCACGCGGGGCAGGCCACGACGCAGGGGCCGCGCGCCGGGCGCCGCCGCGTTCGTGGCGGCAGGCTCGGGGGTCACGTTCTGCGCGATCACGGTCGGCGAAGCCACCGACTGCGCCACCTGAGCGTCGGTGTCCACTGCTTCGGGTGTCACGACCTGCGGGATCACGGCCGCCGAAGCAGCGGGTTGCGCCACCTGAACCGGGGCGACCGACCCCGGGGGCCAGGGCTCGCCGCCGGGCACGCGCGGCAGGCCGCGACGGACCTGGCGGGCGGCGCGGGTGGATGCCGCGACCGCAGGCTGCTCGGCGGCTCTAGGCGTTTCGTCTCGCTCGTTCCTCGCTCGCTCAACGACCGGGGGCGAGGCGGCGACCGCGGGTGCCCCAGCTACGGCGAGGCCCGCACCACCGTTCCCTGAGCCCGTCGAAGGGCGCCCGTCGTCGTCCGTCACCCGCGCGTCGCCGGCGGGCGGCCAGGGCTCGCCGCCGGGCACACGGGGCAGTCCTCGCCGCACCGCAGAACCGAACGTCGCCATACCCGGTTACGCCTTCTTCGCCTCGAGCGCGGCGATCAGCTGCGGCACGACGGTGAAGAGGTCGCCGACGACGCCGAAGTCGGCGATCTCGAAGATCGGGGCATCCGCGTCCTTGTTGATCGCGACGATGGTCTTCGCGGTCTGCATGCCGGCCTTGTGCTGGATCGCGCCCGAGATGCCGAGCGCCACATACAGCTGGGGCGCCACCGACACACCGGTCTGGCCGACCTGGTAGGAGTAGGGCACGTAGCCGGCGTCGACCGCGGCGCGCGAGGCGCCGACCGCGGCGCCGAGCGCATCGGCGAGCTGCTCGACGAGCGCGAACTTCTCACCGGAACCGAGTCCGCGGCCACCCGAGACGACCTTCGCGGCACCGCGCAGCTCGGGCCGCGTGGACGACACCACGGTCTCGTCGACCGAGGTCACCGTCGCCGCACGGCGGCCCGAGGCGCGCACCTCGAGAGGTTCGGCCTCGACACCCTCGACGGCGTCGGCGCGGGCATCAACCGATCCCTGACGGATCGTGATGACCGGGGCGCCCCAGGTGACGGCGGCGTCGACGTTGTAGGCGCCGCCGTAGACGGAGTGGTGGGCGATCACGCCCTCCGGGTCGCGCGAGACGCCGACGGCGTCCACGGCGAGCCCCGACCGGGTGCGGGCGGCGTACCGGCCGGCGACCTCACGGCCCTCCACCGAGTGCGAGACCAGGATGGCGTCCGGCCGCACCTGGTCGGCCGCGGAGGTGAGCGCGTCGACCGCCGCGGCCGACCAGGTG
>NZ_JBJDRK010000125.1:0-1389 GCF_044987405.1 Microbacterium sp. ZW T2_14
GCGGTGGTCGTCGCGACGGCGGCCCCCGCCGTGGCGGCGGTGGCGTCGGCGGTGGTCGTGGCCGTCGTGACGGTCGTGGCCGAGATGCTCACCGCGCCCGCCGCCTGCACCGAGGCGGTGTCGGTGATCCGGGTCACGGCCGAGTTGTCGATGGTCGCGTGCGCCACGGCGGCGTCGACCGCGGCATCCGCTCCGGTCCCCGTCGAGGTGGTGACCAGCGTCGCCGTCGACGAGCTGGCCAGCGACACGGTGCCCTGTGCCTCGATGCGCGAGGTGCCCGCCAGCTGCACGAGCGCCGATGCGACGCTCTCGCCGAGGGCGAGTCCGACCGTGGCGCCCGGGTCGGCGGTGTTGACCGCGGTGGCGGTCGCCTGGACGTTGCCGCCGCGCACGACCGCGTCGGTCAGGATGACCTCCGCGATCGCGGGTGTGTCGTCGGCCGTGGTGGCGGTGGCGGCGAGGACGACGTCGGCGGCGCCGGCATCCAGCACACCGCCGGGACCGACCACGACGCGCGTCGCCTCGAAGCGGAACGTCACGCCGTGGAACGTCAGGGTGCCGACGATGCGGATCGTCGCGCCCTTGCCGGTGCTCTTCACGACGAACGAGCCGAGCGGGCGGACCGAGTGGGACTCGAACGCGTTCGCCAGGCTGCGCACCAGGATGTAGCCGATGTTGACGGCGTCGGGCGTCACCTCGATGGTGTCGTCGTCCGTCGCGTCGGCGAAGTCGAAGTCGGTGACGTCGGCCGGCCCGATGGGCTCGAGCCCGTCGTAGGCGAGGGTGGTGCCGCCGACCATCAGGGTGCCGGACTGCGAACCGGTCGGACGCGACGTCACCGCGCCGTGCGCCCCGCTGAACCGCAGCACGTCGTAGCCGCCGGCACCGCCGTCGACCCGGCCGATGCGTCCGCCCGGAGCGACGACGAAGTCGTCGCGATTGCCTGCGGCCCCCTGCAGCACGTCGAAGCCCGAGAAGCGCTGGCCGGCGACGCTGCCCGCACGCTGCCCGTCGATCTGCCAGGTCGTGTCGGCAGCCGGACCACGCAGCACGTGACCGCTCCCGACGGCGACCAGCCGGCCGACGCCCGAGAAGACCGTCGCACCGACGGATCCGCTTCCGGCGCCGTCGCTGTTCCAGGTCACGCCGGTTCCGCTGACCGCGAGGGCCGCTGCCGAGGTGACGGTGACGGCGAGGCCGAGCGAGGCGGGGAGGCTGACATGGCCGCCCGCCGAGATCGTGAGGGCGGTGACGGATGCCGCGGCCCGCCGCGTCGTGACCCCGTCGGCGACGACCACGAGGTCGGCCCCGTCGAGCGAGACCGAGACGTCGCCCGCGGCGGTCACCTGCCACGGTCCCGGCTGCTCCGCGGCCGGGACCGTGGCAGGT
>NZ_JBJDRK010000126.1:0-1384 GCF_044987405.1 Microbacterium sp. ZW T2_14
CTCCTGCACGGCCGCCAGCCACGCCGCCACGATCGCCCGACCGGCGCTGCCGGCGCTCGGCGCGTCGTCCTCGGGTGCGCCCTGCAGTCGGCGGCGGGCGCGCGAGGCGAGCTGGCGGACGGCATCGGGTGAGCGATCGAGGGTTCGCGCGACGTCGTCGAACGGCACCGCGAAGACGTCGTGGAGCACGAGGGCGATGCGCTCGGCGGGACTGAGCTGCTCGAGCACCACCAGCAGGGCCACGCTGACGCGGTCGGCGCTGACCGCCGCCTGCTCGGGATCGCCCCAGCCTTCGAGATCCGCAGGTTCGTCGGGCCAGCGCTCCACCCGCCATGCGCGCTCCCGGCGGACGCGGGCCGAACCGAGGATGTCGAGGCAGATCCGCGACACGACGGTGGTGAGCCACGCGTCGAGGTTGTCGATGGCTGCGGCATCCGTCCGGACCAGTCGCAGCCACGCCTCCTGCACGGCGTCATCGGCGTCGCGGTTCGATCCGAGCAGCTGCACCGCGATGGCCCGTAGCCGGGGCCGCTGAGCTTCGAAACGTTCGGCCAGAGAAATCTCGTCGGTCATGTCACATCCTCCTCGCGGGCGTCGTCGTGATCATGACGGGGCAGCGCGCCCCGATGTGACAGAAGGAGACATGATGGCTTCCATCCTCGTGACCGGCGGCACCGGAAACCTCGGGAACCACGTCGTCCCGCTGCTTCGCGGGCGCGGCCACGACCTGCGACTCCTCAGCCGCACGCCCCGGGAGGGCGTGGAGTTCGTGGTCGGCGACACCGTGGCCGGCACCGGCCTCGCTGAGGCCGTTGCAGGAGTCGACGTGGTCCTGCATCTGGCGGGCAGCAGCAAGGGTGACGATGTCGGAACGGCGAACCTGGCGCAGGCCGCTCGTCGCGGCGGCGTGGGGCATCTCGTGATGATCTCGGTGATCGGGGCCGACGTGATGCCGATCGGCTACTTCCGCGCCAAGCAGCGCGCGGAGGAGGCGCTGGCCGCATCCGGGGTGCCGTTCACGGTGCTCCGGGCGGCTCAGTTCCACGACTTCGCCTGGAACATGTTCGCGCCCATGCTCAAGCTGCCCGTGGTGCCGGCGCCCGGTGCGATCCGGCTCGAGCCGGTCGATGTCGGCGAGGTCGCGGCGCGACTGGCGGGACTGGTCGACGGCGCTCCCAGCGGACGGGTCGCGGACCTCGCCGGGCCCGAGGTGATCGACGCGCCGACGATGCTGCGCGCGATCGCGGCGACGCGGGGCCTGCGTCGCTCGTTCTTCCCCGTGCGCGTCCCGGGTGCGATCGGACGCGCGTACCGCGACGGCGTGAACCTCGCGGCTGCCACGGCGGAGCACGGGTCGCGCACGTGGTCCGAATACCTCCAGGAG
>NZ_JBJDRK010000127.1:0-1333 GCF_044987405.1 Microbacterium sp. ZW T2_14
GGAGAAGCATGACCGCCCGTCGTCTCATCCCGGCGCTCGCCGTCGCCGGCCTCGGCGCCCTCATCCTGTCCGGTTGCGTCGCGAAGAGCGAAGCCGCCTCATCCGACGTGCTGAGCGTGTCGTCGACGGCCTCCGGATGCGAGGTGTCGGGCGACGCTGCGAAGAGCGGGACGCTCAGCTTCGACGTGAGCAACGACGGCGACGAGGTCACCGAGTTCTACCTGCTCGCCGAGGACGGCCTGCGCATCGTCGGCGAGGTCGAGAACATCGCTCCCGGCGCATCGCGCACGCTGACGGTGGTCGCGCAGCCGGGCGACTACTTCACGGTGTGCAAGCCGGGCATGATCGGCGACGGCGTCGGCCGCGCCGCCTTCGCCGTGTCGGGCGACGCCGTCGAGCTCTCGGGCGAGGACGCCGAGCAGAAGGAGCAGGCGGTCGACCTCTACGCCGCCTTCGTCAAGGACCAGGTCGGGCAGCTGGTGCCCGCCGTCTCGGAGTTCGTCGCCGCGTACGAGTCGGGCGACGACGAGACCGCGCGTTCCCAGTTCGCCCTCGTGCGGGCCTCCTACGAGCGCATCGAACCCGTGGCCGAGGCGCTCGGCGATCTCGACCCGCGCATCGACTACCGCGAGGTCGACGCGGTCGCCGAAGGGCTGGACTGGACCGGGTTCCACCGCATCGAGAAGGACCTGTGGGTGCCGGCCGCCGACGCGCTGAACGCCGACGGCGCGACGCCGGCCTGGCAGGACTGGGCCCCGTCGACCGAGGCGGAGCGGGCGGCCTTCGGCGACCAGCTGATCGCCGACGTGCAGGAGCTGTACGACTACGTGCACTCCGACGAGTTCCAGGAGTCGCTCGACGCCCAGGGCATCGCCGGCATCTCCAACGGCGCCATCGCGCTCCTCGACGAGGTCGCCACGGGCAAGATCCAGGGCGAGGAGGACTGGTGGTCGGGCACCGACCTCTCGGACTTCGCCGCGAACGTCGAGGGCTCGAAGATGGCGTTCTCGCTGGTGCGCGATTTCGCCGTGGCGCAGGGTGACGACGGCGCGGCGCTCGCCGACGAGATCGACGCCGGCTACGTGGATCTCGAGGCCGCGCTCGCGCAGTACGGATCGCTCGACGGCGGCTTCGTGGTGTACACCGAGCTCACCGACGACGACAAGCGCGAGCTCACCGATCTGATCAACGCCCTGGCCGAGCCGCTCGCCCAGATCACGAACACCGTACTGGCGTAACGTGACCGACCCAGTGACCGCCCCCGCCGGCGCTCCCGCTCCGGCGGGGGCGCCGGCCGCGGGCGCCGGCCTCTCGCGGCGCGGCGTGCTCGGGC
>NZ_JBJDRK010000128.1:0-1242 GCF_044987405.1 Microbacterium sp. ZW T2_14
GGCGTCGGTCGCTTGGGCGGCCGCCCAGACGCCGGCCGCCGAAGCGGACGCGGTGGTCGCGGACGACGCCATGCCGGTGGCCTTCAGCGTGACCGCCGCTGCGGTCAGATCGCGGGCGAGCTCGGCGCGCACCGCGTGGTCGGCGAAGGTCAGTGCGATCACGGCCGAGACGGCGGCGCCGTCCTCGGCGCTGACGTTGCCGGTGGCCGTCGTGACGACGGGAGCGGTCTGGGTGGCGGTGGACGTGTAGGTTCCGGTCAGCGTGAGCGGGGAGCCGGTGCCGAGCCGCGACAGCGTCGTGACGTTCGAGATGTTGACGGCCATGACCGTCGAGATCGCCGCCTCCGACGCCACCCCGCCCTGCGCTTCGGCCGTGGCGGGCGACGTGGACTGTGCGGTCAGGCTCAGGTCGGCGACGCCCGTCAGGGTCGCGCCGTCGCCCACCTCGGCGATCGCGCGATCGTTGGCGATGTTGAGCGCGATGCTCGCGCCGATGCCGGTCGTCGCGCCGGCGAGGGTGCCGGGCAGCGCACGGGCGATCGTGTCGTTGTCGGCGGTCGCGGCGAACGCCAGGTCGGCTCCGGGAGCGGTGACGGTGACGCCGCTCAGGATGGCCGCACGGGTGAGGAAGCTCGCGATGTTGACGGCGAGCGCCCCGGCGGCGCCGACGATCGAGGCGCCGCCGGCGCCCGACACCGACTGCGCACGATACTCGTTCACACCGGCGACGGTGCGCGGGGCGGCGGTGGCGGATGCCGTGACCCCGGTCGCGGTGAATGCGACGTTGCCGATGCGGGCCTCGGTGCGTGCGTTGGCGAGGTTCACCGAGACACCGACACCCACGCCGGCCGCCGATCCGCCGACCGCCGAGCCGTCGGCCTCGGTGATCGCCGATCCCGACGAGACGGCGGAGACCGCGACGCCCGTGCCGCCCGCCGTCACCGCGAGAGGCGAGGCGCCGCCGACCGTGGCGATGGTCTCCTGGTCGAGCTCCGAGAAGGCGAGCGCACCGGCGACGCCGATCGCTCCGCCCGGTGCCGAAGCGAAGCCGCCCGGCTGCGATGCCGTCGCGGTGGTGGCGCTCGGCGACGTGCCGTTCGCCGTCGATCCACCAGGGCTCGCGGTCGCCTTCGTGAGGAGGGTGTGCGTCGAGTCGGCCGTAACCGTGAGCGCTCCGCCGGCGACGATCCCGGCGGGTGCGGTGCTGTCGATGACGGCCGCGGTCCGGGTCGTCGCCGGCGG
>NZ_JBJDRK010000129.1:0-1059 GCF_044987405.1 Microbacterium sp. ZW T2_14
CCCTCGGGCCCATGGCCGCCGCGCCCGGCCCGGTCGCGCTGGCGGTGGGGCTGGAGGTGCTGCTCGGCGCCGCGATCCTGCTGCTCGCCCCGCGCGGGCGCGGCGGCCATGGGCCCGAGGGGGCGGGTCGCACCGAGCTCCGTGGTGCGCGTGTCGTCGACGCGGTGCCCGCGCCGGTCGTGCCTGTGTCGTCGGGCTCAGTGGCCGGAGTCGCGGACGAGCCGGCGATCGTCGAGCCGCAGGGCACGGGTGATCCGACGCTCTCCGCACACGGCGGCGGATGGAGCGGCCGCCGATCGGCCGGCGAGGCGTCGAAACGGCCGGTGTCCGTTCCCGGAGCCGTGCCGCCGTCGGCCGGCGCCGGTGCCACCCCGGATGCGACGACCGAGCCCATCGATCTGCCCGGGTGGACGCCGCCCGGCGAGAGCGACGGTTCCGAGTAGGCTGGGCGGGTGCTCACGGTTGCCGTCCTCATCTCGGGCACAGGGTCGAATCTGCGCGCTCTGCTCGACGCGGCGGCCGATCCCGAGTTCCCCGCCCGCATCATCGTCGTCGGCGCCGATCGCGAGGCCCCAGGGTTCTCGCACGCCGAGGAGTACGGCATCCCCACGTTCATGGTCCCGTTCTCGCAGTTCGCGAGCCGTGAGGAGTGGGGCGCCGAGCTCAACGCCCAGCTCGAGGTGTGGCGGCCCGACCTCGTCGTGCTCAGCGGCCTCATGAAGCTGCTGCCCGGCGACCTCGTCGACGCGTGGTCGCCGCGCATCATCAACACGCATCCGGCGTACCTGCCCGAGTTCCCCGGCGCACACGGCGTCCGCGACGCACTCGCGGCAGGCGTCGCCCAGACCGGTGCCAGCGTGATCATCGTCGACAACGGGGTCGACTCGGGGCCGATCCTCGCCCAGGAGCGCGTGCCCGTGCTTCCCGGTGACGACGAGCACGCGCTGCACGATCGCATCAAGCCCGTCGAACGCCGCCTGCTCATCGACGTGGTGCGCCGCGTCGCGACCGGCGACCTCGATCTCGCGGCGGTGTCCGCGAACGCCCCGCTCTGACCCC
>NZ_JBJDRK010000130.1:0-893 GCF_044987405.1 Microbacterium sp. ZW T2_14
CCGGGGCCGTCGCCGGCGCGGCCGGCGACGGCACCGGCGGCAGCGGCTCGACGCCGATCCCCACGCCGAGCACCCCGCAGGGCGATGTGACCGTCACCGCCGCGTTCGCCCTCACGGTCCACCAGCTGAACGCCGACGTGTCGGTGTCGGGCGTCGCCCTCGTCGCCCCGACAGTGCGGCTGGAGGCGCTCGGCAACCTGTCGGCGGCGTCGACCGCGACGGGCTCGCCGGCGACCCGCGGCCCCCCGAGCGGCGCCACGATCGCAGCGGCCGTCGCGATCACCCTGGCGGATGTCACCGTCCGCGCCGAGGTCGGCCCCTCCACCAGCATCACTGCAGACACGCTCCAGCTCATCGCGGGCATCGCCCCGCAGAACGCGGCAGGCGCATCCGACGCCTCGCACCGCTTCACCACCACCGCCACCGCCGGACAGGGATCCGGAGGCGACCTCGGGGTCGCCGGATCCGTCGCCCTCTCGGTCGTCGTCCTCACGACATCCGCGGGACTGGCCACCGGCTCGGCCGTGACCCTGACAGGCGCCGATCGATCGCTCACGATCTCGGCGTCGTCGGCCGCGCAGACCACCACGCGGGCGCTCCTCGCCGACGCCGGTGCGGGCACGCCCACCACGGGCGTCGGCGCCTCCTTCGCCCTCACCAGCGTCGACCACCACACCCGCTCGGCCATCGCCGACGGCGCGACCGTCGCCGGCGCGGACGACATCAACGTGACCGCGAGCACGGCGGATGCGGCATCCGCCGTCGCGCAGGGCTCGGCGCGCGGCGCAGACGCCGCGGTCGCGCCCTTCGCCGCGGTGACGCTCTCGGCCGTCTCCACCACGGCGGGCATCGGCACCGGCGTCGCGATCACGCTGACCGGTGCGCTGCTGGTG
>NZ_JBJDRK010000131.1:0-879 GCF_044987405.1 Microbacterium sp. ZW T2_14
AGCCCGCAGGCCGCCGCCACGCGCTCCCCCGCCGCGTCCTCGACGAGCCATGGCGCGTCGCGGAGGCTCTCTCGGCCGGACCCGCGGCGGCGACGCCCCCGGCCGCTCCGCGCCCGCAACCGCGCGTCATCGCGGTGTGGGGAGCCGCCGGCGCCCCCGGTCGCTCGACCGTCGCGACAGAGCTGGCCGTGGAGCTCGCACGAGGCGGCCGGCACGTGGCTCTCGTCGACGCCGACACGCAGGCTCCCTCGCTCGCTCTCACCCTGGGTCTCGCCGACGAGGGACCCGGCTTCGCCGCCGCCTGCCGGCAGGCGGAGCTGGGCGGCCTCGACGCCCGCGAGCTCACGCGCATCGCGGTGCCGCTGGGCCGCACCGGCGTCGATGTGCTCACCGGCATCAACCGGCCGTCGCGCTGGCCCGAACTGAGCGACCGTCGCGTCACCGCCGCGCTCACCGCGTGTCGCGACTGGGCCGACTACACCGTGGTGGACGTCGCGTCATCGCTCGAGCGCGACGAAGAGATCGTGAGCGACCTCGACGGCCCCCGGCGCCACGCGGCGACCCTCGCCGCGCTGCGCACCGCCGACCTGGTCGTGGCCGTGGTGGCCGCCGACCCCGTCGGCATCGCCCGGTTCCTCCGCGGGCATGCCGATCTGCGTGCCACGATCGGTGGCACGCCGGCGGCGGTCGTCGCGAACCGCCTGCGCCCCGGCACCCTGGGCATCGACGCCCGGGGTCAGGTGCGGCGCACGCTCGACCGGTTCGGCGGCATCGAGGACGTGTGGTTCCTCCCGCAGGACCCCCGGTCGACGGATGCCGCGATCCTGGCGTCGCTGCCGATCGCGGAGGTCGCGCCGCGGTCGGCAGCGACGCCAGGAT
>NZ_JBJDRK010000132.1:0-797 GCF_044987405.1 Microbacterium sp. ZW T2_14
GACGAGCTCCGCGCCCACGGGGGACGAGCCGGCCGCCGGGGACGGGCCGATCACGGCGCTCGACCTCGCCGAGGCGCTGCCGCAGGCGGTGGCCCAGGTCCTCGCGGGAGGCTGAGCGGCCGCGGACGGGGGCGCCGGGCTCCCTAGGATGGTGGGGTGGCGCGACGGGCGGTGGTGTGGGCGGCGTTCGCCCTCGTGCACCTCGTGGTGATCTGGCTCGGCTTCGCGGGCGATCACGCCGCGTCGTGGGACGTCGACCAGCTGTACCGGTGGTGGGCGTGGCGCACGCTGACCGGCGAGGCGTTCCCCGGCATCACCGAGGACTGGGTCTACCCGCCGCTGGCCCACCTGCCGATCCTCCTGGTCGGCGCCTTCCGCGGCATCGTGGACTACACGCTCGGGTGGGGGCTGCTCGTCACCGCGCTCGATGCGGCGGCGTTCGCGGTGCTGCTCGGCAACGCTCGATCGCGGGGGCGCCTGATCGCCGCCTGGTTCTGGCTCGCCGCGATCCTGGCGCTCGGCGGAGTCGGCATGTTCCGGCTCGACGCGGTCACTGTGCCGCTCGCGGTGGTCGGCGGGCTCTGGCTCGTCGGGCGACCGTGGCTCGGCTCGGTGCTCCTCGCCGTCGCCACCTGGATCAAGGTCTGGCCGGCCGCGCTGCTCGCGGCAGCGGTGATCGCCGTCCGGCGACGGCTCGCGGTCGTCGGCGGGGCCGCGGCCGTCTCCGCCGTCGTGGTGATCGCCGTCGTGCTGGCCGGGGGAGGCGCGCGCCTCTTCGGCTTCGTCGGCGACCAGAC
>NZ_JBJDRK010000133.1:0-775 GCF_044987405.1 Microbacterium sp. ZW T2_14
GGGCGCGGGGTGAAGGGGCTGGCGGAGGCCGCGGCGGCCGATCCGCTCTCGCTCGACGACGGCGAGTGGGTCGCGCTCCTGAAGGCGACGGGCGGCGACCTCGACGCGCTCGCGGCCACGGCCGACGACGTGCGCCGCTACACCGTGGGCGAGGCCGTCACGCTCGTCGTGAACCGCAACCTCACCTCCTCGGGGCTCCGCGCCGCGCCGACCGACGACCCGTCGACGTTCACGCTCGACGATGTCGGCGCGATCGCCGCCGACGCGTGGGACCTCGGCGCCACCGAGCTCTGCGTGCAGGGACTCCTGCCGCCGGAGCAGGATCCGTCGGGCTATCTCGACATCGCGCGCGCGGTGAAGGCCGCGGCCCCCGGCATCCATCTCCATGCCTACCGCCCTCAGGATGTGCGCGATCTTGCTGAGCGCACGGGCCTCGGACTCGATGCCGCCCTGGCTGCGCTGCGCGACGCGGGCGTCGACACCGTCCCGGGCACGGGCGTCAAGGTGCTGAGCGAGCGCGTCCGCAGCCTCGTCGCGCCCGGCGACCTCGAGATCGACCGTTGGATCGAAGGCATCACCGCCGCGCACCGCGCCGGCTTCCGGTCGACGAGCGTGCTCTTCTACGGGCACGTCGAGACCGCCGACGAGCGCGTCGCGCACCTGCGGCTGCTGCGGGAGATCCAGAGCGCCTCGACCGGCGCCGGCGCGGCGACCATGGCGGGCGGCTTCACCGAGTTCGTGCCGATCCCCCTCCCCGGCCCGGCCGGCGGGGTGC
>NZ_JBJDRK010000134.1:0-755 GCF_044987405.1 Microbacterium sp. ZW T2_14
GGGAGTGAGCTGCGGGACGGGCTCCGGGCGGGTGTTCCCCGCAGCCGACGGCGAACCCGCCTTCTGTGCTGGCATGCCGGCGGCGACGGTTGCGGCCGGGGCGGGCGCGCCCGCGGCGGCGTCGGCGGAACGGACTGCCGCGGGGCGGAGCGGCACCTCGTCGGTCCGGCCGCGAAGGGCGTCGATGACCAGCACGCGTCCGAGCAGCGGCTCGCCGACGCCCGTGATGAGCTTGACGGCCTCGGTGGCCAGGAGGGCACCCACCTGCAGGCACAGGGCGCCCAGCACGCCGACCTGTGCGCAGGAGGGAGCCTGGCGGCCGGCATCCGGCGGGTAGAGATCGGCGAGGCGGACGGGCACGGTGCCGGCGGGCGGCGCCGACCAGAAGACCGTCGCCTGCGCGTGGAACTCCTGCACGACGCCCCACACGAGCGGAACGCCGAGGTCCTCGCACGCGGCGGCCACCGCCTCGCGGGTCTCGAACGTGTCGGTGCCGTCGATGACGAGGTGCGCGCCCGAGAGCAGCTCGCGGGCGTTGTCGGGCGTGAGCACGGCCTGCACCGGCCGCACCACGGTGGTGGGGGAGAGGTCGGCGGCGATGCGGACCGCGGACGCGACCTTGGCGGCACCGACATCGCTCACTCGGTGCATCACCTGCCGCTGCAGATTGGATGCCTCGACCAGGTCGTCGTCGATCACCGTGAGCGTCCCGACCCCGGCGGCCGCCAGCGCCAGCACGGCGGGGGAGCCGAGGC
>NZ_JBJDRK010000135.1:0-599 GCF_044987405.1 Microbacterium sp. ZW T2_14
AACGCGTCGTGCTGCTTCTGGGTGTGGCTGCGCTGGTCGGCCGCCGATGCCACGGGTTCCGAGGGGTCGCGGTCCGCATCCTCGACGAAGCAGGGTCCTGGTGCGGGGGCGCCGTCAGTGCGGGGGTTGAGGATGCTGTCGAACCCGAGCTGCAGCTGCGCCGCCAGTTCGGGCAGGAGGCGGCCGCGGAGCGGGACGAGTCCGTCGTCGCCGCGTCGGCCCAGGGTGATGCCGCGTTTGCGGAGCGCCCGGGTGTCGTCGGGTGCGGTGCCGTCCTGGTCGAGGTACGCCGCCCACACCAGGGCGAGTGCCCGCAGCTCGTCGGCGGACGCCGGCGGTGCGGCATCCGCGCCCTCGCCACACGCCGCCGCGGCGAGTTCGGTGTCGGCGGCGAGCATCTCGGCGCGGCCGGTGTGGCAGCCGCGGAACGCGCCGATGACCGCGACGATGCCGTCGGCGCCGACGTGCCCGGCCGCGAACGCGGCCCGCATGGCGGGGAACTGCGCCGGCAACACCTCCCCCGTGGACAGCGCAACCTGTTGCTGCACCGCACCCGCGGCGGCGATGACCTCGCCTGCGGTGCGCCGCGACACCCGTGT
>NZ_JBJDRK010000136.1:0-584 GCF_044987405.1 Microbacterium sp. ZW T2_14
GCGTGATGGCGACGATGCACAGCACCAGCCATCGGCGCTCGTAGTTCGGATTCAGATCCGGCGCTTCGCGCTCGGAGAGCTGCGACATGTTTCTACCCCACTCGTACTCGTTGATTCTGGGCACGAAAAATGTCCCGAGCAAAAAGGTAGGCGACCCAGAACCAATAGTCAAACGAACTAGTTGGTTGGGGGTATGGTGACCGCCATGAAACCTGACGCCAGTGCGACCCGCGCCCGCATCGTCGTCGCCGCCCGGGACGAGTTCTCGGTACACGGGCTGGCCGGGGCCCGCGTCGATCGGATCGCGGCCGCAGCCAAGGCCAGCAAGGAACGTCTGTACGCCTACTTCGGCGACAAAGAAGCCCTGTTCCGGGCCGTCGTAGAGGACGGGTTCGCGCGGTTCATCGACGAAGTACCCTTCGCCGTCGACGACCTCGGCGGATACGCAGCGCGCGAATACCTGCACCTCGCAGCGCATCCCGAGGAGCACCGCCTCCTGCTGTGGACTCAGCTTCAGGGCGGTATGGCGACCTCGGGCACCGACGACATCCACTCGGTCATCGCCGAGCGACACAGGGCCATGG
>NZ_JBJDRK010000137.1:0-574 GCF_044987405.1 Microbacterium sp. ZW T2_14
GTGCCGCGGGCGTGCAGGTCGGCTCCGCCTTCCTCCGCACCCGCCAGTCCGCCGCCACCGACGCGCACCGGCGTGCGATCGAGGACGCTGCCGACACATCCACCGTCCTCACACGGGCGATGAGCGGACGGCTGGCGCGCGGCATCCCGAATCGCGCCATGCGCACGATCGAGACGTCGGGCGTCATCGCCCCGTTCCCCGCGCAGAACTGGCTCACCGGCCAGTTCCGTGCGGAGGCCGGACGACGCGGCGACGGCGACCTCGTCTCGCTGTGGGCGGGTCAGGCGGCGGGGCTCGCCACGCGCGATGAGGCGGCCGACGTGTTCGCCGAGCTGGCCGCCGGCGTTCCCGCCTGACCCGCACCCTGCTGGGCGTCACTGCGTCGGCAGAACCTCGAAACCGTGTTCGCCCGTGGCCTCGGCATCGGCCACGGTCGCCTCCTCGACGTGGGCGCCGGGCGGGCCGTCAGCCATCCACGCGAGCACCTCGTCGACCTGCGCGGGCGTCCCCTCGACCTCGGCCTCGACGGAGCCGTCGCGGCGGTTGCGCACCCAGCCCGCCGCACCCGCCCCGC
>NZ_JBJDRK010000138.1:0-548 GCF_044987405.1 Microbacterium sp. ZW T2_14
GTCTACGAGGGCGTCATTCGTTCGACGTTCCTGGTCGACGAGGAAGGCAAGATCGAGGTGGCGCAGTACAACGTCCGCGCCACCGGCCACGTCGCCAAGCTCCGCCGCGACCTAGCTGTCTGAACCGGCCAGCCGCTGCAGGAACAGCGCCTCGGCGACGGCCATCTTCTCGATTTCCGTCGGGTCCACGCTCTCGTTCGGGGCGTGGATCCGGCATCGGGGCTCTTCGACGCCCATCAGCACGATCTCGGCGTCCGGCAATGCCTCCGCCAACGCGTTGCACAACGGAATGGACCCGCCCTGCCCCGCCGTCCCCATGGGACGTCCGAATGCCTCTTCCAAGGCACCTGACAACGCCGCGTAGCCCGGGCCGTCCGTTCTGGCCCGGAACGGCGAACCGATCGCCTCACGCTCGACGGTGACACGCGCATTCCACGGCGTACGCGCCTCCAGATGCGCCACCAACGCGTCCTGCGCCTGCTGCGGATCCATCCCTGGCGAAACTCGCAAATTCAGCCGTGCCGAGGCTCGAGGGGAGATTGCGGCGG
>NZ_JBJDRK010000139.1:0-532 GCF_044987405.1 Microbacterium sp. ZW T2_14
CGCGAACGAGCCGGCGACCGAGACGTCGCCGCCACCGGCGCCCGAGACCGACTGCGCCGAGATCGTCGACGTCTGGTCGGCGCCGTCGACCGCGACCGTGGACGAGATGATCAGATCGTGGGCCGTGACGGTCACACCGCTCGGCACGTCGGCGCGGTTGCTCACATCGGCGAGCGTGATCGCGACCGCCGCGCCGATTGTCGCGTCGGCGCCCTGCGAGGCCGACCCGTCGGCGGACGATGCGGCGTCGGTGTTGGCCGCGCTCGCGAACATCGCGGTGCCGCCCGCGGTGACGGCGATCGCCGGACCCACGATGGTCTCTGCACGCACCGTGGCGAGCGTGATCGCGACGGCTGCGGCGACGTTCACGCCGCCCTGCGACGATTCGGCCTTCGGAGCAGCGGCCGTGCCGGTGCCCTGGCCGCCGTTGGCGGCCGAGGTGGAGTCGGCGTGCGCGCGCTCAGCGGCGACCGCCTGGTCGACGCCGGTGCCCGAGCCGCCGCCTCCGGCGCCGGTGCCGGGAGCACCCGCC